>NZ_JACKXD010000011.1 GCF_014212355.1 Halobellus ruber | reverse complement strand
GTCCGGATGAGGCCATCTCACCGATGGTCGAATCTGGGCTTCGCAAGGGGGCTTAAGTCGTAACAAGGTAGCCGTAGGGGAATCTGCGGCTGGATCACCTCCTACAGACCGAGACCGGGCCGCTGCGCCCGGCTCACTCGCGATCTCGGATTCGCACCTCGCGATCCTACGCACGCATCACCGTCCACTGTACGGTTGCGCGTCCGTGTGTTCGAGGGAGACCGGACAGGCACTTTAGAACCACCAAGGCTAACGGGGCCCGTAGCTCAGCGGTAGAGCACCTCCTTTGCAAGGAGGACGCCCTGGGTTCAACTCCCAGCGGGTCCATACCGGGACACGATCTCGAAACACGCTCCTTAAGTGGGGCCGACCGCGAGATTGAGTCCCACCGAACTGATGCACTATCCCGCGAGAGCGCGGATAGGAAGGGTTCGACGGACGCTCCGGCCGCCACCGGACGTTCAATGACGACCGTTGTACGCGCGCAATCCAGACGCCCACTGAACCCGTCATTACTGACGGCAACTGTGGACGTCTCAGATCACCAACAGCAACGACGACCGTCTCGGGCGTATGCCCGAGACACACCGTCTCGACTTCCATACCGAGACAACCGAGACTGCGACTGTCACAGACGACAGTCACACGTCACGAACTCACTCCACTCGATTCGGTGCGATCACGTCACACTGATCGCCTCGAATTGACTGGCTACTGTACTGGCTGGTGAATGGCTCGGCTCGAGAGCCGACGACGGACGTGCCAAGCTGCGAAAAGCCCGAGGGAGCCGCACGGAGGCCAAGAACTCGGGATCTCCGAATGGGAATCCCCACCGCAATTGCCTCGCGCAATGGGGAACGCTCCGAATTGAAACATCTCAGTAGGAGCAGGAACAGAAAACAACCGTGATGTCGTTAGTAACCGCGAGTGAACACGACACAGTCCAAACCGAATCCCTCACGGGAAATGTGGTGTTCGGACCGGTCACAACGGACCACAAGACCACGAGAAATCTCCTGGAACGGAGTGCGACACAGGGTGACAGCCCCGTATCGTGCTCGCGTGGTCCCGGACCGACTCCAGAGTAGCGAGGGTTGGATATCCCTCGTGAATCCCGCAGGCATCACCTGCGAAGACTCAACACTCCTCGAGACCGATAGCGAACAAGTAGCGCGAGCGAACGCTGCAAAGCACCCCGAACAGGGCGGTGCAATAGGGCCTGAACTCAGTCAGTGATCGAACGACGAGGCATACAAGGTCCCGAGACAAACGACCGTGGGGCGACCCACCAGTAGGACTCTCGGGAAGCCGATGTCGCGTCGTGCGTTTTGAAAAACGACCCAGGGAGTGTCTCCTCACGGCAAGCCTAACCGGAGCATCCGGGCAGGCGCAGGGAAACCGATATGGCCGCAGCCTCTCAGGAGGCCAGGGCCGCCGTGCTCTCACGCGGGGAGTCGCGAGGAGACGACCCGAAACCGAGTGATCTACGCGCGGGCAAGGTGAAGCGTGGCGAAAGCTGCGTGGAGGCCTGCAGGGGTGGTGTCCTAC
>NZ_JACKXD010000010.1 GCF_014212355.1 Halobellus ruber | reverse complement strand
CGGATGAAATTCGTGAATATCGACAGCGTGCTCCCGGAAGAGGTCGCGATCGCGGGCGAGCACACGGATCACTTCCACCGCCCCGCGGAACGTGATGCCGGTGTCGGCCCGTCGTGTATGGGGTCGAAAACAGGGTACAGCCTTGTCGACGCCGACAGGGCGCTCGCGGCAGGCGTGTCGCCCTGTCGCAATTGCTACAAGGCAGTTTTCGAGTACCTCGCCCGACAGCCGGACAGCCCGGTCGAAGCCCGGGGTGAGGACGCCGAACCCGACCTCGACGCCGTTCCCGGCGACGAGGCCGAGCTCGAGGCGATCGCCGACGGCGGCGGTGAGGCGGCCTCCAGACCGACTGCGCCGCTCACAGCTCGCACCGAGACGGTGCGGATCAAAGCCGGCGCGAGCAAGGTCTACCACGCGCCCGCCGCCGACGGGACGCTGTGCGGGGAGCGCGGGGCGGGGTATCGGTCCGTTCCGTACGCCTCCGTCGACGGCCACTACCGCCCGTGTGAGCGCTGCTTCGATTTATAACACCTCACCCCTCCCCCTGTGCTGTCAAACTCCCATACGCGCGTGCGCTGGGCTGTTGCTCGGATTCCGCAGCCGCGATCGCCGACCGCCGACACAACCCCCCGCCCCTGCGGTCAGATTATCCGCGCGCGCATACGCTCCCCTCTGAGAGCGGTGGTGACAGAGTCCGAGGCGAGGGATTTCACCGACCCTCACATATTGAATGAGACAAAAGCAACGGGCCTCACGGCAGCGCGAGCCTCAGGGCGGGAGGTGTCGATCGTACACGTTCCGACGGTGGCCGACTGCCTCTACTCGGAGGAGGTCGGCGTCGCGATCCCACGTGATGATCGCCCGGTAGTCACCCGCTCGTAGCTTGTAGTACGGGAACCCGGACAGCGGCTCCAGACGGTGTTCTGTCCACTCGGTCGCCTCGTCGATCTTGTTCATCACGCGGTCGGCGACCTGCGGGTCGAGGGCGTGGAGGTGGTCGAGCGCCTGTTCGGTGTACTCGACGTCAGTCATCCAGGCCGAGCCGTTCGCGGGCTTCCTCCGCCGACACCGTCTCGCCGCGCTCCGCCTGCTTGCGGCTTGTCTCCAGGTCGGCGAGCGTCTCCTCCGACAGCGTCGCCGGTGGGTTCAACCAGTCACGGAGGGCGTCGCGGATCGCTGCCGATCGCGACGCGTACCCCCGCCGGGCGTACTCCTCGTCGATCTCCTCCAAGATCGCCGCCGGGACCCGGACATCGATCTTTTCCATTCTGTCGGTGTCACCACCGTCGGTGTCCGTGCTCATACTGTGTGCGACGCGTGTCTCACACATAAGCTCTCGTACTCACACCTGGAGGGGGTGGGGGGTGGTCGGCATAGAGTTTAAAGCGCGTGCGCGTACGGAGATCGCGGGAGAAGTTTTGTTTTTCAGGTTTAGACGACCTACCCCGCCCCTGAGGTTCGTTTATTCCCGCGCGCGGCCGGTCCTCCTTGTGAGCGAGAGCGAGCGTTTCGGACGCGGTCGATTTCAGCCGCCCGGCATTTTTCGAGTTGTGTCTCTCGCGATGAAGTCGCGTGTGCGTGTATAGTCTCGACGCACCCCAGGGGGACCCCTCCGATCCATTCAACGACGCACGCGCGTATCCAGCGCCGCAGTTGGGCGCACGCGTCGACGACGGACAAGCGAAAGGGTCTGTTCGCTCCAGGTGTCGGGCACCGAACCCCGGGGGATCGAACCCCGAGACCGGCGCTTCAGATTCGCGAAAGAATTCGACATCGTCGTGGCGGCGATCGGGCGTCGGGGCGGTGGTCCGCAGCGCGATCCGCGGTGATCGCGGCGGCGGCGAACTGGCGGCTCCACGCCCCCGCGTATTCGACTCCGAGGCGCAGGGGTGCCCCGCGTGTGCGACCTCGATGGTTGAGGTCGACTTTCTTGGGGAAGTCACACATCCGCGAACGGGGCGGACTCTTGGACAGGGACACCCTCCCAACGGACGGGGAACGATACAGTGCCATTCAAGTCCTTACCCATAGCGGGCCGGAGCGTGTCGATCTCGGTACTTGATGCGATGAGCGAAAGGAACCACGCGTCCACTCTCTCACCGGGATCAACGCGTGGGGGGCCGCCGTACGGGTAAGAGGCGAGGTTAGTACCGCCGCTGTCTGGGAGCAGCCATCCCGGCGAAACTTCCTCTCGTGCCGTGCCGTCTTTCGTCGGGATCTCCAACTCCGAGACAGCCTGCCAACTGAGTTCTTCGCCCGCTGTGATCCCGAATATGACCGGCTGTCGGGGCGGTGACTGAACGGTGTCTGAAATGTTTTCGGCACGGACTTCAACCAGCGCGAATAACGACTCTGACGGCGCGGGCACCTGGTCGCCTTCCTGATACCCATCGGGGAGGTGACGCGCGGTTCCGGTTACGGGTATAGCATCAAACACCGCGACACTCATCGGGTTGTACGCGAACCACCCGGAGGAAGCCCACTCGTCGGCGGCATAGACCTCGTAGGTCTCTGTAGTCTCAGTTTCGGTGGGCGTTGCTGACTCTCTTTGAGTCGTGGATACCGTGTTGGTTGTTGTTGCTGCGGTTTCTGATTGGGTAGCACAGCCGGAGAGCATTACGGCGCTGAGCGTGGCCAACCAACGTCGGCGTGAAAACCCTTCCCGAGGTGGGGGCATAAAAAGATGAGTTTCAGCCGACCCGTATGATTCATTTGATTCGTTGTGGGGCGGAGCCGGGCGGTCTCAGGGCCGGAAGAATTCCCAATGCGGGTGGTCGCTGTGATCGTCGTAGGGTCCGGATCGCATTCGATCGGCCCGTCGCGAGCCGGGCACGACGCACCGGTCTCGTCGACGGGCGCCCCGCACCACTCACAGATCGGTCGGCCGGCGGTCGGCATAGGAGAGGGTTCGAACTACAGCGCGATAAGGAGTCAGTTCGCGACAGACGCGCGTGCGTGTCTGAGTCTATAGGCAGCACCCCGGGGGGCCTGCTCTTGTTCCGAAATGCGCGTGTGCGTAGCCCTCCCGAACAAGAAGAGTCGCGAGGACCTACTCCTGGTGCAGGTGGATGTGCACCTCGCCGTCGCTCGCCTCGGCGAGCTGCTCGACGAGCCCGCGGCCGCCGTCGGCCGCGACCTCGGTGGGCGCGGGGGTTGGTGCCGGGCGGTCGTCGACGTCGTGGTCGCAGCCACAATCGGGGCAGCGCGTCGTCGAGGCGTACCGGCCGGCTGGGTGGTCGCGGTGCGTGTCGAACTCCGTTCCGCAGCGGTTGCAGGTTAGCAACATTACGGGTTCTCGGTTTCGTGCGGACCGGATAGCTCCTCCCGCTGGAACTCCCCGAGGTGGCGCTGTCGGAGGTCGACGAGCGCCTCGACGGTCCGGCGTCGACCGACCCGCTCCAGGGCCTCGCGCTCGGCGGCGGTGTAGGTGGCGGCGGTCATTCGTCGGCGCCGCCGTTGCGAGCCTGTTCGGCCGTCTCCAGGAGCGCCGCCGCGAGCCCCTCGGCCTGCTTTGGGGTCAGGTCTTGGGTCCCCGCGATCGTGGTGTCGGCGCCGCGGAACACACCTCCGACATTGAACGAGAGGTTCACGACGCCGGGGTCCGACGGGTGGATCTCGTAGAAGCCTTTCAGATCCTCGGCGTCGTCGCGGTCGTCGAGCGCGAAGCCCACGATCCCGGCCTCGACTCTCGCCCACACGTCGGTCGTGTGCTTCCGCCACTCGGTGTCGTCGGGGTGGCCGCGGGTGGTGAGCTCCGGCGTCGGCGCGATCTCGTCGTCGGTCTCGGCGTCGACGTCGCGTGCTTGAACAGTCGGTTCGTACTCGTCGCTGTCGTGTGAGCCTTGAATAGGCTCGGTGGTCTTTTCGGACATGGGTCGTAACCCGACCCACCTCGTCGGGTGCTCCAACACCCGGCGGTTTCTGGAACCGGCTCGGTGGGTTAGGTGTCACTTGAGACGCCACAACTAAGTAAGTTACTAACATATTCTGAGCTGTATGGTTACGACCCTGAATATCACGCTCGACGACGACGTCGCCGAACGGGCACGGAGAGTCAAAGACGACCGCGGTCTGACCTGGGCGGAGTACGTTGAGGTCGCCGCCGAGGCGCTGGAGGACAATGACTGACGAAGACGATGTCTACCATCCTGCTATAGATACGATCGCCATAGGAGAGGCAGAATACGGCGTGAAGATGGTCTTCCGCGATATAGGATCGGACGAGATCGTCGAGATCGGGATGGACGAAGATAACGTCAGGCGGCTGTACCACGAAGTCGACAGAGGGAAACAGATCATAAGGGATGATGGCGAGAAGTAACCCCGAGGAGACCCGGTCTCGGCGCGACCGCGTGGGGTTGCACGCGGAGAGATCCGGCTTCAAAGATTTGCACATCAACCCCCCGCTGTCGATGTGTAGAAACGCGGGTCCGGGGTCACCCTTCTGTGACATATTTCTCAGGAGTCCGGTAGGTATTTATATTCGACACCTTCTGGGCGGCCGCTCAGTCGCCGCAGGGGCACCGCGATACGCGGGGGTTGTGCAATAATGCGGATCGCTGACACCGAGGATCGCGATCGGTTGTGGGAGATGCTCGTCGAGTGCTCCAATCAGTCGACCAAGTCGAAGGCGGTCGAAGACGCCGCCCGATACTACTGTCGGATGCGTGGCGCGCGTGGCTACAACAGCGCCGTCAAGGAGCTTCTACAGAAGGCCGACGAGCAGGGCGGTGTTACTGCCCACGAGATCGCGGAGATCCTTGACGCCAGGGAACTCCCCGTTGAGTACGAGACATCGATCGAGATAGGCGAGAAGTGAGCTGTAGTCTGCAGTTTGCAGTTAGAGCGTGTAGCCTGCCCCGCAGCTTGATCTGCTGCGGGTGCTTCGCGTTCTATGTTTGCCAAAAAGTGGAGAGGTTGGCGGGCTATACCTTCGTTTTCGCTCGTTTATGATGGTTTAGTCGCCTGTTTCTGATTTCCACCCTGCGAGCATCCAACTTCCTGTACTGACGAAACTGAGCACGATCATTACCAGCGTATTCCAGGTAACGAACAACTGGGGCAACGCCGGGTGGATCTTGCCAATGAACGCTGCGATTGCGAACAGTTTCGTCAGAACCAGGAATTCGATAGCTGTCTGCCGGTACGCCTGTGCGGTCACTGTCTGGTTCTGTTCCTATACTGTTCTGTGAATCGAACCGACCATTCAAGGAAGGTTTTAAACTGTCCGGCGACAACAAACCGGACGCACCTTCCAAGGCTTCCTCCAATGGAAGCCTGCACTGCCCGAAACGGAAGGGCGCTTCAGGACAGGAGTCAATTCGGTCGTTCACCCCAACTGACGACCCACATCGCCAGTTGGGTGCGATTCCTGTTTCACCGACGAACCCTACTTCGTCGGGTGCCTGTTCATTCGATTGGGTTCCCGGGGTCATCCCGGGCAACTTCTCCCGAAGCTCACTCCGGGTCAGACTTTCCTGCTCAGTATTACGAGCTGTATCATCTTAAAGCTATGGGCTGTCTTCACATACCACAGGCAAGGTTTACCATATCAAGAGATAACATATACCATAGCGCCTGGAACTAACGGCATACTTTAAGTAATGCGTGTGCGTGTGGGACACTATGACAAGCCGTGAGGCGAGATGCGACAGAGTGGGAAGCGCCGATCCAGGTACTGTGCCCGAAGACAGTTGCCCTCCAGAGATCCGAGAACAACACTTGGACCGGGAGAGAGGGATCCTTACGAGGAAGGATCGAGAGCTTCTGATGGATGAACCTGAGGACACAAACACAAATGCCCAGGCGGTCAGAAACCGTCGGTATCAGATCCGGAAGAGGGTCAAAAATTCGATCAAAGACTTCGACATACTCTCGCGTTGTTGGGAGAAAAGGGACCGAGAACTTGTATTTGAGTCATTAGTGAACAACAAGCGGGGGTACCTCAAAGAAGTCGGTATATTCCTATACCTTGGATTTCAGGACTTGGGGGCCGGAAAGAAACGGTTTCTTAAGGAAGTAATTGAGGAAGCAGAACACCGACGCGGGAACGCGGTGGATGTTACTGTCTCTGCTGAATTCGGGGAGAGGTTGTCATATCACATTGATGTGGACGAGAATGCTTCTACCCCACCGGCAGACGCAGACTGATTGGCCGACAGAATGGATCGATGTCGAGGTATATAACACCGGAAGGTTAGGGTCGCAGGATCTCGCCCCCTCAGGGTAAAGGTGGAATCGCGGAGAGCATCGACAGCCGGGGTCTCTCGGCTGACGTCAACACCGAGACCGTGGTCAAAAAAGTAGGCGCGGGGGGGTAGTTTGATGATTCACTGGTGAATCACTCGGCGTATGGTCCGCTTCGCGTTCTCTCTCGAAAAAGATGCGAAGGAATGGGTTGAATCACTTGCCGACGAACATCAATTATCCCAGGCAGAGGTTATGCGGCGGATTCTCGGCGGTCTGAGGGAGAGTGATTCAGACCGTGTAACACGTCTGATTCAGGGTGAATCACTGCGTGATTCAGAGGTGACTCACCGTGATTCAGTCGGCGATTCAGACGTGAATCAGACTGAATCACGAGTTGATACAGACGTGAATCACAGTGATGCACCGAGTGATACACGCGCGTCCCTTGAGGAACGGGTCGACGCCCTGGAGGCGCGCGTCGAGGACCTGGAGGCCGGCGGTGGCGACGCGATCGCGCCGGCGCCGTTCGCGATGGACACCGCAGCGGACGTCGAGCCCAGCGACGCTGCCGTCGACGCCCTGGAGGCCTCGGGGTGGTCCCACGGCCGCAACCGCGAGGAGCGACAGCGCGACGCCGCGGTCGCCGCGTGGGCGCTGGAGGTCCTCCGGGAGCGCGGCGACGAGCTGCGGAAGGCCGATTTCCCCCTCGACGCCCTCGACGACGAGCGGAAGGTCGACACCGTGTGGCTCCAGGTCATTCGGCCCGCGCTTCTCGCCGTGGCGGAGGAGACCGGCGCCGTCGAGGTCGGCGAGAGCAAACAGCGGTACCGGTGGGTCGGTGAGTGACACGCCCTCTCCCCCGTGTGCTGTCAACTCCCCGTACGCGCGAGCGTTCGCTCTCCCCCCGGAGTTGCAGACTGCAGAGAGTTTTCGGCTGCAGGTTGCAGCCGGGTGGGTTCTGCAATCTGCAGCCTGCAGTGAATTAAATTAAAGCTATTCTTTAGGCGGGGCCCAGACATCCTGCAGCGTGTCGTGCGCCTCCGCCATCACCCGAGCACGACGGTCATTATTGGCGTTTTGCGCATTTTCCAACATTCGGATCACTTCATCAATTGTGTCCTGGCTTTCAGAGGGCGCCGAGTCGATTTTCCGGAGTTCCTCGAGGGCGACGAAAAAACAAGAGTCACGGAGGGTGACACCTGGTCCTGCACTATCAGGCTCGTCGTAGCCGGCGGACCCGGGTTGGGCACTCCCTTCCCGGGTCACATCAATTGCCTCTGCGAGATGCTTGTTATTAGTCTCATCTTCTCCATTCACATATTCCATATAAGCCACCTGACCGACACTTCGTTTTCTTACTGATTAACAATTGTGACGGCGGGGTATTATATTATAAGCACTTTTCTGTGCTTCTATGGGGGTCACGGCGGCTTTACTCCAGAAAGGGCGCTCGGTCCTCGGGGGATACCTGCTCCTCTCGTGCATCGGCTATTTCGCTGCCACAATCGCCACCGGGATGGTCGCAAGCAGTACAGGGTTGTTTCTCGGCGTCGTCGCGGCGTTGTTTGGCGTCGTCGGTTGGTGGCTTTTGTTTCGCGGAATTCCGGGGACGGCGCGGCAAATTATCTCGTAGAATCCGTCCTTCGGGTGGGAGATTAGGGTCATATTCTTAATCGCCTGTATCGGTGATTCGATTAAGGAGGTTCGGGGGGCCTTAATTGACGCGTCACGCGACAAATTGGTCGGAATTGGGCGAGGAGTTGGTCGGCATTGGCCGGCGGGTGATCGTGATTTGTGTGTCTACTCGAGGACCGTGGGAGAAGAATTTCCAGCGAGAGCCCCCCCGACGGCCCGATGAATCCACGCGACGGTGTCGAATACCGGCCGGAACCCCACGGTTGTCGTGTGGTGCCGGAATAGAACTATGGATTCGTTACCTCGCTCCGTCGGAGGAGGTGTCGTTTCGGAACCGCGTCGGCGCAGTCAGGATGACAGTCACCGAATACTGCCGCGTGGCGCCGTCCGCTACGAGGTCATCAGTCTGAACCCGATCACCAACAACCCCAGTAGGACACCGAGGACGATTTCCGGCCCGAACCAAGCGACGAACAGGTCAACTATATTGACCATACGCCGAGGTGGGCGCGATTTTAGTTAAAGAGGCCACGCGCAGCGCGAGGGGCGTACCACCAGGAACACTACCAGGGAGAACCAGGAGACGGCCCCCGCGTCGCTACCAGGGAGCCCACCAGGAAGAAGGGGAGCGCGGCGGTCGGGAGACCGGCTGGTATACCCACGGCTGGAGACCGCGGGCGGACGACGCCGGTCTCCCGGGTGTTATCCCGGGGGTCCGGACGCCTCGACCGCCTCCGGAGCGGGGGGTGCACCCACCGGGCGCGTGCTCGGCGCCGGTGAACCCGTCTCGGACGCCGTCTCACCACCCGCCACCCGGACATTCCACGTATAGTATTCCTTAGACGGGCCGTGTCCGGCTGTCGCGTCGACAGCGTCCTCGCGACGGGGGAGGTCGACCTCGCCGGCGCCGGGTTGGTCGCCTGGGCCGTACACGGTCGCGACGCCCTCGCCGGCGCTCACACGCTGGAGGTACCCGGCCTCGGCGAGCTCCGCGAGCACACGCCGAACCTGCCGGCGGGAGACGTCGACCGCGTCGGCGACGTCGGCGACGGTGAACCGGCGGCCGAGACGGCGGTACGCCCGCGCGATCTCGGTCGCGGTGTCGCTGTAAGTCTCGACGACTTGGGCCTCGCCGACGACTGGGAGGTCCTCCCGCAGCGCGCCGGTCCGTGCGACGACAGTTGCGCCGGAGTCCCCCCTCGCGAACCGCAGGATCGCCTGCATAACCTGGTCCTCGGTCATATGCTGGAGGTACGCGTCGCCGAGGTCGGAGTCGTACGACAGCTCCCCGCCACGGGCGCCGTCCCGGGAGACGTCGACGGCCTCGGCGTCGAGGGCGGCGAAGCGTTCGATCGCGTCGTCGCCGTAATGCTGGCAGCCGAGGACAGCCCCGAGACGGTGGGCGCCGAGGTCGTTCGCCCCGGCGAGGTTCCCGAAGTGCTCCCACGCGGCGACAGCGTCGTCGAGGCGGGCGTCGTTCTCCAAGACCTCACGAACGCCCTTCGACGTGATCGCGGCCGGCCGCCCGACCGCCTCGGGGGCGTCGCCCCGCTGTCGCGGCGCGTCGATCCCGGCGTACTCCTCGGCGATCGCCTGCAAGAGTGCGGCGTCGCCGTCTGTGTCTTTCGTTCCGGGGTCGCCCGAGTAGTACCGCGGTCGGTCCGACGCGCGGAGGACGCGGAGGTCGAGGGCGTCCTCCAGGAAGGCTGCGCGCTCCGCTGGGGTGTCGTGTATGTCGGCGGTCTCGACGGGCTCGCCGAGGGCCACCCGCCACAGCTCGGCGCGGCCGGTGGCGTCGAGGCCGACGAGTGGGGTCTCCTCGCCGCCGGCGTGGGTCCGGGCCGGCGGGTTGTGGAGCCGCGCGCCGTGGCCGTTCCGGTCGAGGACAACCGTCGCGCGCTCGCCGGTCTCGACGACGTCGACGGTGGTCCCCTCGGTGGCCTCGTCGTCGAACGCCCACGCTGAGGTCCCGACGCGGGTCGCGTTCTCCGGGGCGTCCTCGCCGGTCGGCGTCGCGATCGCCTCCAGGAGGTGATGCGCGTCCGGGTGTGCGTACCCGTCGTCCGCCCACGCCGCGAGGACCTCGCACCCCTCACGCCCCCCACGCAGCGCTTTCACGGCGGCGCGGAGCCGCCCCTCGGCGCCGTCGGCGCCCTCAGCAACGGCTTCGACAGCGCCGGCGACGAGGTCCGCGAGGTCCCCCGCAGCGGGGAGCTCCTCCAGGTCCAGGGCCTCGACCGTGGGTGTGGCGTCGCCGCCGCGAGTCGCCCGCTCCAGGGGCTCGGCGACGGCCTCGGAGGCCCACTCGGCGACACCGGCCGCGGGGTGGTGGCGATCGACGGCTCCGAGCGCGGCCGCCAGGTCTCCAGCGACGGCCGCCGGCCGCCCGTCGCCGACGAGCTCCCGGAGCGGGGTCTCCAGGCCGAAGGTGTCGAGGAGGTCGGGGTCGACCTCGTCGAGGACGGTCGCGGCGCCCTCGCGGGCGTCGAACAGGTCGCCGAGCCGCCCCATCGTCGCGAGCGCGTCGTCGACGCTGTCGACGGTCTCGCCCTCGCCGTTGAGCCACGCGCGGACCCACTCGTCGCCGAACAGGTCCGCCTCGTACATATCGCGACGGTCGTCGACGTCCGCGCGGAGCGCGGAGGCGAGCCACCGGGCGTGGTCGTCGGCGTGGTCGTCGAACCCGTGGGCGTACGCCTCGCCGACGAACTCGTCGAGGACGACGGTTCGGGCGTGTCGCTCGCGATCGCCGTCGGGGCCGGTGTCGTAGGCCGTGCGGACACTCGGGACGTGGGCGTGGGTGTAGGAGCCGATAAGGAGGTCGTAGGGGTCCTCGGCGTCGGCGGCCTCCTCCCACGCCTCCGAATACGGACACCCGCCGCTGTCGGCGCCCTCCCCGTGGTCGTGCTCACACGGCGGTTCGGCGCCGAACAGCCCCCGCGCCAGGGTGTGAATCTGTCGGGGCGTGTACCCCAGCTTCCGGGCGGCAGCGAACGCGAGCGCCCACGCGACGCCGTGTTCCCCGTCCCGGGTCGGGCACGTGGCGCGGTTGAGGTCGACCTCCTCGCGGTCCTCCTCGTCGTCCTCAACGAATATGTCCGTGGGGTCGACGTCCTCGTCGGCGCCGTCGACGGCGGCCTCTAAGAGGCTCCAGCGTTCCCGGAGCGGCGTCTTGTCGTGCTCGCGAACGTAGGCCTCGGCGGCGTCGAGGACCTCGTCGCGAACGCGCTCGCCGGCGAACACCGGGAGGACGAACGCGTCGACGCCCCACTCGGCGGCCTTGTCGAGCCCCTGTTCCTGGAGTTCCTTCCGCGGCGCGAGGTACGACAGCGGCCGGTCCCGCGCCGCTTTGATCGTTCCTGTCGTCTTACCAAGCGCGGGGAGCGCCGTAACGACGGTCGGCGTGTCGGCGTCGGAGGCGGCCTCCCGAATCAGGGCCTCAACCTCCTCACGGGCGGCCTCCAGGGCGTCGACACCGACGCCGTCGACCTCGCGGGCGTCGAGAAGCTCCTCGGCGGGCGGGAGCTGCGGCGTGAGGTCGCGCGCCCCGTCGAGCGCCGGCTCCCACCTCGGGAGCGGGGCGCCGTACTCGGTCCGGGCGCGACGGTACGCCTCGGTGAACGCCTCGCCCTCCAGCGGTTCGGTCGCGTCGGCAAGGAGGCCGCTGTCGAGGGCGACGAACCGGAGGACGTCGAGGACGCGCTCGGTATCGGCGTCCCACACGACCCCGCTGTCGAACACAAGGACCGATCCACCGGATTCGGACAGCCGCCACGCCGGATTCATCGCGCGGACGGCGTCCCCGCCGACCGCGTCACCGGTGGCGGTGGTCTCGGTCGCGATCGCGTCCTCGTCGAGGTGGTCGAACCCGACCTCGCCGATCACGTCGAGGACGGCTTCCCACTCGGCGATCGCGTCGGCGGTGGTGTAGTACCGCGGGAGCGGGGCGCCGTACTCGGTCCTCGCAAGGGCGTACGCCTCGGGATAGGTGTCGGCGCCGAGAGACCCGCCGCAGCCGTCGGCGAGACCCTCCAGGACCGCGACAGCGCGGACGGCGTCGACCTCCGACCCACACGCCGGACACGCGAACGCGTCCTCGTCGGCGGGGGCGAGGCGGTCGTCCTCAACGTCAGCGGGCGTCACACGGCCGGCGGCTTCCCACGCCCGGTGGGCGTCGACCGTGGCGGAGACCTCGCGCGGGTCGTCGTCGTACTCCTCGGCCTCCTTGTCGTCCTCCAGCTCGGGAATATCAAACCCGAGCTCCCGTAGGTGGTCGACCGCCTCCCACCACGTCGCGCCACATACAGCTTCGGGACACTCGGTGTCGCGGACGAGCCCGGCGTCGATCGCGGCCATCACCGCGGGGCCGCCGCGGCCACCGCGGCCACCCATATCGACCCACTTGTCGCGATCGACGAAATTCGCCGTTCCGTCGTACCCGGCGGGCGCCCAGGTGGGGGCGAAGTGGCGTCGGTCGCCGCGGTCGTCGAGCCACTCGCCCACGATCGTACGACCGGCGACGCGGCGAGCGTCGAGGCGGTCGAGCGCGTGGTATATATCGCGAATCTCGGCGGTCGTCTCGTCGGCGCTCGTCGCCGTCGGCTCGTACTTCTCGGCGTCGAACGCGTCGAACGCCTCCGAGGGCTCCTTACCGACGACATCGTCGTACTCGGGGAACGCCGCCGCCGGTCGCGCCGACCGCAGCAGCGCCGCGAGGTCGCCGCTCCAGGGGCCGGTTACGAACTCGTCGAGGTCGTTCTCCAGGTCCGCCGGCGCGGGTGGGAGCGTCACGCGGACGTCGAGGTCGGCGCGATCCTCCAGCGCGTCGGCGGTATTCAGGGCGCCTCGGAGCCCGGCACCGACCGGCGACAGCGCGGCCGAGACGGCCTCGCCGATACTCTCCGGCTCCAGCTCCCCGGCGTCGTCGCTGCGGACGCTGTCGGCGTCCGCGACGACGGTCACACGGTCGACGGCGTGGGCCTCCAGCGCGTCGACGAGCGGGTCGTAATGGGCCTCCTTGAACTGTCGGGCGACCGGCGACAGGACCGCGTACCCGAGCTCCCGGGCGGTGATCGCGTCGGCGATCCCCTCCGCGACCACGACGTGCGCGCCGTCCGCCAGGGTGTCGAGGCCGTAAATCGGCTCGTCGAACGGGACGCGGGCGTCGGTGTGGCGGAGCTTCGCGTACTTCCCCGCCTGATAGTCGGCCGGGTGGCCGCCGTACCCCTCGGCGCCGCCGCCCTCGCCGCCGGTCGCCCTCGCGATCGCGTACGCGGGCTCCCCGTCGGCGTCGTAGTAGGGGAGGACGTACCGCCCGGCGAACGTGGTATAGAACCCGCCGCTGTCGGTCTCGCCGACGGCGCCGGTCGCGAGGATCGCCTCCCGGGAGTGGCCGCGGTCGTGGAGCCACGCGACGAGCTCGTCGACGTGCTCTGGCGGCGCCCACCCGAGGAGGAGGCCGTCGACGGTGGCGTCGTCCCACCCGCGACGCTCGGTGAAGTACTCCCGAGCGGTGGTCGGTCGGTCGGGGTGCTCCCCGTCCTCGGTGTGGTCGGCGATCGCGTCGTCGACGCGCTCGTTATAGAACCGGAGGACGTCCCGCAGCGCCTCGACGGCGGCCTCACGGTCGGCGGCGTCCGCGTCGGGTTCTGGAGCCGGGTTTTCGGCGGGGTTCCCCAGGGGTTCACGCCCCGAAGAACCGGCTCCTCCAGTGTCTATATCGGCCGAATCCGGCGTTTCCGCGTATTCGGCGCCGAGCCGAACGCCACCGAACGCGCCGGTGTCGTCCTCGACGAGGACGCCGGCGTCGATCGCGTCGTACACGGTCGCCTGGGCGGCGGCGACGCCGACCGCGGTCGCGTCCGCGAGCCGCTCGGCGAGCTCCAGGGCGGGCGGTGCCTTGGCCTCGATCGCGGCGAGGACATCCCGGAGGTCCGCGACCGTCGCGCCGCCGACAGCGTCGGTCGAATCGCTACATTCTGCGTCGTCGTGTTCGTAGTATTCCGTCATTTGGGCGTATCGCTCGCCCGACGCCGCGAGGACGTCGCTCCGCTCAGAGTAAACGCTCCGCTACCTGGGGAAGCGCAAACTCTTTGTCGGAGCCTCGCGAAGAACCTGTTACGAGAGCTCCCGAGGACGCCGGTTCCCAGCCGGTCGCGCCCCGTGAAAGGGGGTCCCCGGGAGTTGGGTTCTTCCCGAAGGCGATTGCTTGTTTGAGTGCCTTCTGCGTCTCTACCACCATCCGACGGCGGCCTGGTATAAAAAACGTCAGACGGGCACCGCCGGTTAGGAAAATCCGCGGGGTCGTGGTCCGCTGCGAGGTGTCGGCCGAGCGGGTCACTCAGCCGATCGGGCCACAGCGGGACGAACGACGCGCCGCACGCCGGACACCGGAGTAGCTTCAGCCGTTCGTTGTCGTGCTGGGGCCGCCCGCGGTCGATCAAAAAGCCGCTCTCGGAGTCCTCGACGACGAGCTCCCGCCACGCGTACCCCCGGAGCCACGCCTCGAGCTCGCGCTCGGTGTCGGCGTCGATCTCCTCGTCGTCGAGGTCGACGAACGCGATCAGGTGCGCGAGGGTGAGCCTCGGGGCGCGGTGGAGACACCGCCGCAGCGTCTCCGCGTCGACGCCGAGGGTGTCGGCGATCGCCTCGGTCGTGGGCGGCTCGTCGATCATTCGCTCGCCCCGTCGGAGTAGACGCGCTCAGACACGACCTCGGCGTGGCCGCTCGCCGAGCGCGCCGACAGCGCCACCTTGAGCGCGCCCACGGGGATGCTAACGCGAACGCCGACAATATCCCGCCCCGAGACCTCCGACGGGGCGACGGGTCGCGTTCCGCCGTCCTCCAGGACGTTCACATCCTGCACGTCGGCGCGTGGGTGGGCGAGGAGACGGCGCCCGACGCCAGCCTCCGCGGTGAACACGGTCGCGCGATCCTGGTCCTTCGCGAACCGGACCGTCGTTTCCTTCTCGGCGGGCGTGAGGTCGGGGTGCTCCCGGACGAGGCCCCCGAGGTCCTCGGTGGCGGCTTCGGCGCTCATTCGCCACCTCCCAGGTACTCCGCGGCGACGTCCTCCAGCCGCCCGGCGATAGCCCCGCCCTCGACGCTCCCGTCGGGGTGGATCACGTGCTCGTCGCCGAGCTTCTCCGCGACGAGGACGGCCTCGCCCTCGCGGACGTCGACGTCGACGCGACAGGATTCTTCGAGCCGCGTGCGGAGGCGTCGCTGCGGCTCCGATAGCTCCAGGCCGGTCGACCCCTCCGCACCGGCGGCGTCCCCCTCAGCGCCGTCCTCGCCGTAGGCGCCGACCCGTCGGAGCCGGCGCTGCGGGAACGCGAAGGTTCGACACGCCGCGGGAAGCTCGATCGCCTCCGGCGGCTCCCACTCGGGGTGGGCGGCCTCCAACTCGTCGCGGAACGCCACCACGATCACCGCGTCGCCCGGGTCGTACGCCGGGTTGTCCTCGGCGACGGTCGCCACTTGTCCGGGGCGCCGGACCGTCCACTCGTCGATCGGGACCGGCGGCGTGTTCACCACGATCGCCTCGTCGCGGTCGGTGCTGTCGTCGTCGGCGTCGACCACGATCGCGCCGACCTCGTCGACGCCGTCGCCCCGCCGGCGCTTCTGTTCGGTCCTCGCGTCGGGGACGCTCCCGGTGAGCGTCGCTCGTTCGGAACTCACCGGCCGCCACCTCCCGTGGTGTCGAGTCGATCCGCTGGGAGCCTGTACGCGTTCACAGCGCCGAAGGAGACGGCGTCCCGGACGTCCTCGACCGAGCGCCACCCGTCGAGTGTCGCGTCCACCTCCTCCAGGTAGACGGCCTCAACCACGGGAGCCGCGGGGTCGTACCCGTCGTTCACGTCGGCGACGGTGGCGCCGTCGAGCCCCGGGATCGGGTGCTCGTCGGCTCGACCGTCCGGGTGGATAGCGACGACGAGCAACTCGTCGCCGTCGTGCTCGCGATCGCGGACGTGGTCGCCCGCCGCCGGGAGCGCGGTCGTCGTGCCGCCGTCGGCGCGGAGGTCCGGCTCGACGCTCTGGTGGGCGTACTCCTCGCGCCACCCGGCGGAGGCGTCTCCGCGGACATAGGCGTCGTCTCGCGGTCGGTCTGTGTCGATTCGTCGTCGGTCTGTCGTCGTGTGTGGTCCGTGCAACTGCTTTTGGAATCGGGACGCCGACCACGACCGAACACCTCGGAGAAGGGGAAAAATCCATATCCCCTCGGACGCTTCCTCCGTGTGTACGGTCGTCGCCGTACGTCCTAACTCGATAGTTCTCGACCGGTCGCACCACCTCAAACGCCGGAAACCTGCGCCAACAGGCTCCGGCCGGTGCGAACCGGTCGGGGCCGATTCTACGTCCGCCAGCGACAGCGCCGTCGCGGGGACGTCTCCGGTGCCGGCCGCGTGGTCCGGGCGGGGCCGGCGCGTTCTATCTGTCAATATGGACAGGTTGCGGGGCACTTAATAGTGTCGCGAAGCGGGACCCGAACCGCTGTAAAACAGTTTGATTGTGAAACTGTGAAACTGTGAAATTGTGATTTTCCGCGGCGTGAAAAGCGATTTACGCTGCGTAAAGCTACAACTACGCGGCGTTAAATATACGGGGTTGGGGGCTGTATCGGCTGTTATGTCGACGAATAGGACGCTCCCGCCACACGAGGTGGTTGGCATCCTCGCCGACCGCGACCCAGATGTAACCCCGGTGGCGACGTCCTCCTACGTCGCCGAACAGGCAGGAGTGTCGAAACCGACGGCGCTATCTCGGCTTCGCGACGTCGAAGAGGACGGCCGCGTCCGGCACGCGGAGCTCGGACAGGCGACCGTCTGGTGGCTGGAGGAAGACCCGATCACCGCCAAGCGGGCGCGGGAAATGTTTGGAGGCAAAGGCCCCCACGAGGACACCCTCGACGTGATTGACGCCAGCGACGAGCTGCGGGAGCGCGTTGAGGGGGTTCGTGCAGAGGACGAAGACCTGGAGGCCACGGTCCGCCGGCTCGTCCGCGAGGGGGCACAGGCGTCGACTCCGGCGGCGAAAAAAGAACGCAAAGCGAAGTGGTGGGCCGAGACTTCTCTCCTCGCGTTTCTTCTCTTTGCGGCCATCCTCGCAGTCGCCGGACAGGGGCTTAGTAGCCCGCTGCCTATCCCACTCGTCTCGGTGACGGGCGAAGACGTGCTCGCGGGGGGGCTGCTTGTCATATTTGCGACGTACATTGTGAACCGGGCCGACGCCGCAATCGCGGCGAGGGGCGAGCGGGGCGGCGGGGAGGAGGACGAATAGAATGGACTTCAGCGGTCGGTTCCCGCTCCGGATGAAATTCGTGAATATCGACAGCGTGCTCCCGGAAGAGGTCGCGATCGCGGGCGAGCACACGGATCACTTCCACCGCCCCGCGGAACGTGATGCCGGTGTCGGCCCGTCGTGTATGGGG
>NZ_JACKXD010000009.1 GCF_014212355.1 Halobellus ruber | reverse complement strand
GGGAAATAGAACGACGAACGTCTTCGTTTGCAACGAGTTTCAGTCATATCGACCCACCGACAGCAGAATCGTGGCTCCAAGCTCTCGCTGTCCGGCACAATTCACGCCAAATTTAACGCGACCCTTGAAGCCTCTGGGTTGTATCGAATTACTCCACTCGGTGTTGCTGCAATACATTCCCGACACAACTGAGACAACGTATCACCGGACATCTAGCGCGACATCAGAACTACGTGGTACCCATCGGGTATTCCAATTTGTATGAGGGGATTTCGATGGGCCGCGACCAGATCGGGACGGTGTTCCGTGATCGGAGTTCTCGGTATTTCACGTCGTATTCCAGTGACTACAAACTCAGTCCCCCATATGCAGTTCCGCCTCGACGGTCAATAGCGTGACGGCTGGCAATGACTGGAATCGCGCGCGTGTTCCAGCTGAAAAAGATAGTGTCTCGCTTCTATCTATCTCAGCGCAACTCTTCGAATGCTGATTCAGGGTCCCTGAACTCATAGTCAATAGCATCGTAGAGAGTAGAGGAATCAAGCGTACTATCGGTGGGCCGTGGCGCCTCTTGACCGAATTCTTCGGTTGTGATCGGTTTAACTAGATCCGTATCGTACCCGCACACTTCTGCAAGTACAACAGTAAATTCATACCGTGACATAGACTCGGGTCCTGTTGAGTGGTATAGTCCAGTCTGGCTTTCCTCTCCGAGACGAAGACATACTTTCGCCAAATCAGGGGCGTATGTGGGGGAGGATATCTGATCATTGACGATAGTCAATTCGTTACTGTCTTCTAACTCGCCAAGGGCCCACGTTACGAAGTTCTGGCTCGCTGTGCCATAAATAACACTCGGCCGGAGGATAGTCACTTCATCTGCGATACGTGCTGCTCGTTCGCCCGCATATTTCGTCTCAGCATAGTAGTTGACCGGTTGGATCCGATCCGACTCGGTATACGGTATTTCCTCTGGGTCGCCAGGAAAGACGTAGTCCGTAGAGAGGTAAATGAGGTGAGCGCCGGCTTCGTTTGCCGCAGTAGCGACGTTCCGAGTTCCAGCAGCGTTTACACTCCAAGCCCGATTCCGCTTCGTTTCGCAGTCGTCAACTGCGTGGAAAGCTGCTGTATCTACGATAACGTCCGGGTCAAAGTCTGTGATGACGGACTGAGTTCGGCCTGCATCCGTTTTGTCCAGATCGATATCTGTGGTTTCCGTCTGAGTATCGAGGTGCGTCGAACGAACGGTGTCCCCACGAGATTCTGCTTGCTCGACAATGTTTGAACCGACAAGACCTGACCCTCCGATTACAAAGATTCGCATAGATTGTCCTCTATGTAAGCCGTGCTAAATCTTACTCTATTTGATTCAGGATCGCTTCCGTGAGATAGTCCCCGAACGGGAGTGAGGATGTGAGCCCCCGTGAGACCGCATTCAGCACGTGGGTAGATTGGGACCCGTGCTCAAAGAGTGGGTCTTTGATGAGTGTGCCGTCCTCTCGAACAACTTGAGCACGAATACCAGCGTAGCTTTTTCCGAAGTCCTCGGTTTCAATTTCTGGGACAAGAGACTACGATGCCTCAATGAACGCTTCTTTTCGATACGACTTGTTCAACTCGTTGAGCGCGACGCCAATCATCTTCGGCGACGCCAGAAGCTTCCAGAAACCTTCGTACTTGAGTGTCGATGCTAATTCTGAAATATCGAATTGGGTGTTTTCGTACGCCTCCCGTCCGAACGCGAGCACGGCATTCGGACCGATAATCACCTTGTCGTCGGTTCATCGCGTGAAGTGAACCCCTAAGAACGGGATTTCGGGATCTGGCGTGGGGTAAATCATCGTATTCACCGGATCACGCTTTTGAGGGACGAGTTCGTAGTATTCGCCGCGGAACGGCACGATTTGATACTCTTCTCCAACGCCCATCTGATGGGCAAGTTCGTCAGCGTATAGTCCAGCAGCATTCACGAGATGGGACGCGCTGATTGTTCCGTTTGAGGTGAGAAGGTGGTATGTATCGTCAGCTGTTTTGATTTTCTTCACCTCATAGCCGGTATAAAAGTCAACGCCACGGTCCTCTGCGTCGCCCGCAAGTGAATAGACGTACTTTTGTGAGTCAACAGAGGCGGCTTCAGGGCAGTAGAGGGCAGCTTCGCCGGCAGCGTGTGGTTCGTGCTCTTGGATTTCCTCTCTGGTCTCTAAGATTTCCGTCTCAACCCTGTTTTCTTCCGCCTGTTCTCGGATTTCAGTTAGTCGTTCTCGTTCCTCTTGATCCGTTGCGACGACAAGAACACCTATAGTAGCGTTTGCAACTGATTGCACATCCGATCGCACGACGGCGTGCGATCGAGTGAGCGAAGACTTGCAAACGCCGCTATAGTTTTCGAGAGGGATATCGTTCTCCTCACAGTACTCTTTCATTCGGCGGGCTCCTTCGGTTGCGAATTTCGCCTTCAGCGAACCGGGAGGGTAATTGAACCCAGGATGGAGCACACCGGAGTTACGTCCGCTCTGATGTTCGGCAAGGTGATGTTCTTTCTCGACGATACAGATATTCAAGTCAGCTTGACCTGCTAAGTGATATGCGACGGAGCACCCAACACACCCCCTCCGACGATGGCCACATCGTATTCAGACATATGTTGGCATACTATGGTAACATCTTGAGTGTTCTGCTCTATCTAATAACGGTATGGCTGGCATCACAAACAGTAAGTGGGATTAAAACTTCGGCCATAGTGAACGCGTATGATACACGATGTGGAAATAGAAGAACTCCAGATTAATGCGGACGAGCGCGGATGTCTCACGGAAATCTGGCGCTCAGACTGGGAGTTCTTCCAGGGAGAGGACGAACCAACAATGTCCTACTTTTCCGAGACGTACCCGGGAATCATCCGTGCGTGGCATCGCCACCACCGCGGTCAGATTGACCACTTTGTCGTCCCCCGTGGAAAGGCAAAGATCGGCATCTACGATGACCGCGAGGACTCACCTACACAAGGCGAAGTTGATACTTACATTGTTGGGGAAGGAAATATGAACGTGATCCGTGTTCCAGGGGACTGCTGGCACGGGTTCAAAACAGTCGGTGACGAACGGGTTCTGTTACTTAATTTCCCGACGAACCTCTATGACTACGAGAATCCTGACGAGGAGCGCCTTCCCTACGATACGGACAAAATCCCGCTTGACTGGGAAGAGCCCCCGCACGAGTAATCTATGAAAGGAGTTATACTTGCAGGCGGCACGGGATCCCGTCTGCGTCCGATTACCCATACTGGCCCCAAGCAACTCGTCCCAATCGCTAATAAGCCAGTTCTTGAGTATGCCGTCGATGACCTAGTTGAAGCGGAAATCGATGAGATCGGTATCATTCTCGGCAACAAAGGTCGAGATGAGATTCAAGAGTACTTCGGTGACGGTAGCGACTGGGGTGTCGAAATCACCTATATCGTCCAAGGAGAACCGCTTGGACTAGCACACGCGGTCGGTTGTGCGAAAGACTTCGTTGGGGACGACTCGTTCGTTGTCTATCTCGGTGATGACTTGATGCGGGAAGGAATCACGGAACTCGTCGAGGATTTCGATTCCGAAAAATACGCTGCTGGGATCGGGCTGCAAGAGGTAGACGAGCCGTCCCGATACGGTATCGTGGACGTGAACGACGGTGGTGACGTAATCCAGCTCGTCGAAAAGCCTGACGACCCGCCGAACAACCTCGCTCTCATCGGCATCTATGTTTTCACCCCCGCGATCTTTGACCAGATCGAATCCCTGGAGAAATCCTGGCGAGGCGAATACGAGATCACAGAAGCAATCCAGGGGCTGCTTGATGACGGAAAAAGAATTCAGAGTCATATGGTTTATGGTTGGTGGAAGGACACAGGAAAGCCCGAAGACATCCTTCATACCAACAGACTCGTACTGGACGGTATCAAGACCAGCATCAAGGGCACAGTTGAGAATGAGGAGTCTGTGACTGGCCGGATTGAACTCGGAGATGGAAGCGTTATTGAACAGGGAGCCGTCGTTCGAGGGCCGGTGTCAATCGGCGAAGATACTACGATTAGATCGGATACGTATCTCGGCCCGTATACGAGTATTGGAGATAAGTGCGTGATTGATGGAGGACACATCGAATCGAGTGTTGTTGTCGGGGAGTCCGAGATCAGCGCTGAGCGAACTATTGTGGACAGTCTTATCGGCCGTAAGGCGACGATCACCGCCAATCATAAGAAGAAACCCGACGGCGAACGATTAATTATCGGGCAAAATTCATCGCTGGAGCTCTAATTATGGTACGAATCATTACTTTACCGTGTCCGAACTGTGGCACAGTCGTCGCTGGAAACGTCCTAGAAGACCACCGCAAAATGAAGTGTCCGGGATTAAAGTGCGACGAAGTACTCCGATTCTCAGATCTCCGCGAGAGCGAACAGCAACATATGCTTGAACACCCCGAGCAGTACGTGATGGAGGATTAATCAATGACAACACTCGTTACAGGTGGCCTGGGGTACCTCGGATCCCGACTGATTCGTGAGCTTCCGGACCACCCATCGTTCTCGCAAGAAACGATCCGAATTCTCGATAACTTTCGTCAGCCCCGGTTCCATTCGCTATGGGATCTCCCGACGTACGCCGACTACGAATTCGTTGAGGGAGACATCCGCGACACTGAGGTACGCGCAGAAGCGCTTAAGGGGGTGAATACGGTTTTCCACCTGGCAGCGATTACGAACGCTCCCGAGACGTTCGATATCCCTGAGAAAACGTGGGAGGTTAATCACGAAGCAGCTGTTGAACTCTTTAAGGATGCACGTGATGCGGGTGTTGATGAGTTCGTTAATGCCGTGACTTGTTCCGTGTATGGCCGCACTGAAGAAGAGATTACTGAGAACTTTGATTGCGATCCCGAGTCCCCTTACGGTGAGGCTAAACTGGCCGCCGAGCAAGAGATGTTTGATATCTACAATGGAGAGGTGGGACTGACCGGACTTCGCTTGGGGACGGTCTACGGCTGGACGACCGGAATGCGGTTTGACACGGTTGTGGATAAGTTCGCTCTTCTCGCTGCAACGGGTCAGCCGCTGACCGTATACGAGGGAGCAGAGAACCAGAAGCGGCCGTACCTACATGTGCAGGACTCTGTCCGCTCAATGATTTTCGCCGCGAACGAGCTGGGCGACGGGGATGCGTACAACGTGGTTGGGCAGAACGGGCGACTGCAGGATGTCGTTGATGCTATCGTGAAGTATTTCCCCGATGTAGATATCGGGTACACCGAGGCCGAGCAGTTGAACCAGTTGTCGTACATCGTGAGCGACGAGAAAATTCGTAGCGAGGGCTTCAAAACGTGTTACACGCTGGAGCAGGGCGTTGAAGAGTTGGCCGATAAGTTCCGGACATTCGTGTAAATAGACTGTCTTTTTTTCGCAGGACTGACGATGGCAACTGAGGGCGGGCACGAATAAAAAAAGCTGGAAAGTCGCAAGCACCACACCCCGTCCAGTTCGTCAGGTGCGCAACGACCGATAGGTACGTGCCGTATGAGAGCGGAGTGTGAGGCTCATACTGTCGGCTACAGTTCCGTGACGGATCTCGAACCCCGGGGTGTCGAACATCTTCACGTAGTTATAGCCAACAGTATCAGCCACCGGCTGTCGCCGGCGACCGACGCGAACCAGATATACACGATGCGGGACGGCAGGATCGTCGAGCGTGGGATCCACGCGAACTGGTGCAACGGAACGGGACCTACGCCGAACTGTACGGGCTCCAGACGACGAACTCCGCCGCGAGCGACTGACCGCACACGGCGGGTAGCGGGGGGTGCTGCGAGGCGCACCGCGGAGGAGTCCGCCGGCCGACCCCCCGACGTCTACCGGGGATCGGGTTCGAGTCGCGGCCCGGGTCCTCGAGTGCGCCGGCGACAGTACTCCCTCGGCGATCCCGGGACGCACCCGGATCGGCGACCCTCAGACGCCGTCTATCTCACGGGCAACAGCCCGAGCCGTACTATTATGTGTCCGTTGTCCGACCTACGCCGTATGGCGGAAGAGACCATCCACGACTCCGAGCGGAGGCGCAGTCGACGCGGGATCGCATCGTACCTCCGGCGGCTGGCGACGGCGCTGGGCCGCGGGGAGCGGGTCCCCGTCGACGAGGAGCAGACCGTCACGGTCGATCCCCCCGCCGACACCGACTTCGAGGTGGATGTCGAACGCGAAGACGACACGGTCAGCGTCGAGATCGAGATGGAGTGGGAGGAAGAAGCGGGCGACGTCGAGACCGGGACCGCAGCCAGTAAGGCCACCTTCGAGGTGTACGAGGACGCCGCCGGGCAGTGGCGGTGGCGGCTCGAACACCGCAACGGCAACATCATCGCCGACAGCAGCGAGGGGTACGCCTCCAAGCAGAAGGCCAAACAGGGACTGGAGAGTGTCCGCTCGAACGCTCCGGGCGCCTACGTCGAGGACCACTCGAAGGACGACCCCGCGCCCGACGCGCCCGACGGCGGCAGCGACGCGACCTTCGAGCTCTTCGAGGACAAGGGCGGCAAGTGGCGGTGGCGGCTCCGCCACGACAACGGGAACATCATCGGCGACGGCGGGCAGGGGTACGCCTCCAAGCAGAAGGCCAAACAGGGACTCAACAGCGTTCGACAGAACGTCCCCGGCGCGCCGGTCGAGGACGTCGAGAACTGACGAGCGGCTTCTCACCGATTCCCGACACGTCGAACCGGGCGGCTCGGTCGGGGCCACAACCCAGCTATGCACGTTCGTGACGCGACGCCGACGGACGCCGAGGCAGTGCGGACGGTCCACTACGCGTCGATCGTCGGACTCGGGGGCGAAGTGTACGACCATCGACAGGTGGAGGCGTGGGCCAGCGGCTGCGGCAGTGCCGATTACGGGGCCGGAATCGAGGCTGACGCGCTCGACTACGTCGTCGCCGACCGCGACGGCGTCGTCGTCGGGTTCGGGTCGCTGAACGCGGACCCGCCAGACGACTACGAGACCGATATCGGCGCGGAGATCACCGCCGTCTACGTGCTCCCAGCAGTCGCCCGGGAGGGCATTGGCACGAGGATCCACGCGGAGTTACAGCGTCGGGCCCGGGCAGACGGCGTCGGGACGCTCGGGCTGTCGGCCTCGCTGCCCGCCGTGCCGTTCTACGAGGCCTGCGGATACGAGCGCGTCGCCGAACGCGACCACGAGTTCTCCAGTGACGACGGGACCGGCGTGACCGGACGCGTCGTCGAGATGCGAAAGGAACTGTGAGCCGCGGCCGACGACGTTCGACGCCGCAGTCGGTTGCGGGTCGTCTCCGGAGCTTAAATCATCCGGCCGGGGTCCGGCGCCGACACTACAGATCAGCCCACGCCCCGTAGAACCGCTGGAGCGCGGTCAGGTGGCCCACAACCGCGAAGAGGACCAGTAACCACCCGACGACGCCGAGCCCCGCGGCCCGGGCCGGAATCGCGGGGACCGCGAGCGTGACGGCGGCGACGATCCCGCCGACCCCGATGATCGCCAGCCGGTCGGCGCGGCCCACCAGCCCGCCGTACTCCCGGCCCAGCCCCACTGCCTGGATCTGCGTGCCGAGATAGGAGGTCATCAGCACGCCCGTGACCGCCGCCAGCCCCAGGGCGTAGGCGTCGACGCCCGCCGCGAGCCCAACCAGCATCGCGATGTCGGCGTAGCGGTCGAGAACGTGATCGAGCAGGTCGCCGCCGTCGCCGTCGACGCCCTGCGCCCTGGCGAGCGCGCCGTCGACGAGGTCGAGCCACCCGTTTGCGAGGACGAACGCTGCGCCGAGAACGTACCAGGCGGGTGAGGAAAGCGCGAAGGCGACCCCCGACGCGACCGCGAACCCGAACGCAACCCAGCTTACGCCGTCCGGCGTCAACCCCAGCCGGTCGGCCGCGGAGACGAACGGTCCCAAAACCCCGTCGGCCAGGTCGCGGTACTTGTCTAAGGTCACAGGTACTCGATGAAGTCGACCACGCCGACGCGGGGGTCGATCCGCCCCTCGATCGCGGCCGCGACGTCGTCCGCGACCGCCTCGGGCGTCCGGTCTGTGGTGTCGACCTCCCACACCGACGCTTCGCCGTGGCGGTCGACCGCCGTCGCGAGGATCCCATCGAGCGCTTCGCTCTCGGCGTTCTCCGCCACCGACGCCTCGGACTCGCCGCGGGCGCGGAGCCGGGGCTTCAGCGTCTCGGGGTGGCATCTGAGGACGACCACCCGGTCGACGTCGAGCAGGTGTGCGAGGTGCGATTCCACCAGGAGGTCGCGGTCCCGCTCGTCCGTGCCGAGGTCACCCGACTCGCCGGCCCGGTAGTCGTCGAGCCACGCCTCGACGGCGTCGAGGTCCGCGATCAGGGAGTCGCGGTCGACGTCGCGCTCCGAGACCAGCGCCGCCTCCCGGATGGCGTCGTTGAGGTGAACCACCTCGATCTCAAGCCGGTCGGCGACGAGCTCCGAGACCGTCGTCTTCCCGGTTCCGGGGGTGCCCGTGAGCGCGACGGTACTCACGGCCCCGAGGCCTCCGGCCGGACCTCCGCGACGACCTCGTTGAGGGTCTCGACGGCCGCCCGCGTCTCCTCGCGGGTGCCGCAGGAGACGCGGACGCACTCCGGCAGCCCGAAGCTCGCGGTATCGCGGACGATCACCCCCCGGCGCTGACACGCCTCCGCGACCGCCGCCCCGTC
Organism: Halobellus ruber; assembly: GCF_014212355.1. Taxonomy (NCBI): domain Archaea; kingdom Methanobacteriati; phylum Methanobacteriota; class Halobacteria; order Halobacteriales; family Haloferacaceae; genus Halobellus; species Halobellus ruber. The sequence continues at coordinate 34,033 of NZ_JACKXD010000009.1, read as the reverse complement.
GCCGACCTCACACAGCACGAAGTTCCCCCCCGACGGCCAGGTCGGGACGTCTAAGTGCTCGCGGTAGTACGCCCGCGCCCACCGGGCGGTGTCGACCGAGAGTTCGAGGTGCTCGTCGTCGTCGAGCGCCGCGAGGGCGGCCCGGCAGGCCACCTCGTTGGCGGCGAAGGGGGTGTTGATCCTGGCGTAGGCGTCGCCCCACGCGGCGGGGACCGCGGCGTAGCCGATCCGGAGCCCCGCGAGTCCGTAGGACTTCGAGAACGTCCGCAACACCGCGAGGTTGTCGTAGTCGTCGAGGAGTTCGATCGCCGAGGGGTCCTCCGCGTACTCGCCGTAGGCCTCGTCGACGGCGACGAGGGTGTGGTCGTCGACGCGGTCGGCGAGCGTACGGAGTTCCGCCGGGGGGACCGTCGACCCGGTGGGGTTGTGGGGGGTGGTGACGTGGACGATCCGTTCGCCGTCGTACGATGCGAGGACGTCCTCGGCGGTCTGGACGAAGTCCTCGGACTTCTCGAGGGGGTATGTCGTCACCTCGCCGTGGTGGTACCGGGTCGACATCGGGTAGTAGGCGAACCCGGGGTCGGGGAGCAGGGCGGCGTCGCCCGGCTCCAGGAACGCCCGCGAGAGGTAGTCGATCGCGCCGTCGGCGCCGGCACTGAGCCACACCTGCTCGGCGTCGAGGCCCCACTTCTCGGCGATCCGGTGGGTGAGGTCGGTGTGGGAGGCCTTCGGGTAGACGTTCACCGTCGGCGCGGCGGCCTCGATGGCCTCGACGGCGGCGGGGCTGGGCCCGTGGGGGTTCTCGTTGGAGGAGAGCTTGATCAGCTCCTCGGGGTCGATCCCGAGGTCGCGGGCCACCTCCTCGGCCCCCCGGCCCGGCACGTACGCCTCGTGTTCGGAGAGGTCCCTCGGCTGCATACGCGTATGCAGTCGCCCGCGGGTCTTGAAGGGTGCGTCTCGGAGTGGCGTGTCGCTACGCTCCCCGGGTGTTGACCTCGACGCCGCTTCCGATCCCGCCGGGCGGTGGCTTCTCGGCCGGCTGTCGCCCGTCCGAACGCCCGGAGTCCTCACCGCAACGACCGCAACGTCGACAGCAACGTCGGCGAGGACTCCTCGAACCGCCGGAGCTGGGCCGCCCCGGTGAACGCGTACCGGCCGACGAGCAGGCTCGCCGTCATACTCGTCAGCCCGCCGGCGGCGAAGATCATCCCCATGATCACGAACTGGTACTGGGCGGCGTAGATGGGGTTCGCGCCGCCGAGGATCATCCCCGCCATCATCCCGGGGATGTAGACCAGCCCGAGGGTCCGCATCGCGTCCACGACCGGGATGAGCGACGCCCGCACCGACTCGGTGACGTACTCCGATACCGCGGCCCCCGGAGGAACGCCGATCGCGAGCAGCGCCTCGATCTCCCCGCGGTTGGACTCGATCTCGCCTTTGAACCGGTCGAGCGCGAGCGAGTTGGTCTTCATCGCGTTGGCGATGATCATCCCCCCGACCGGCACCAGGTTCCGGACCGTCGACTCGATTGCGCCCGCGGCGAGCATCGTCAGGATCACCACCGCCGATCCGAGCCCGATCGCGGTCAGCGAGACCCTGAACGCTTTCGGCACCCCGTCGCCGCGCTTCCGGGACTCCCAGGCGGCGTAGCCGATCATCGCCGCCAGCACCACCCCCGAGAACGGCAGCGGGATCGAAAAGAGCACGCCGATGAGCGCCCCCATCGCGAGCACCTGGACGAACCCGCGGGCGAACGATCCGCCGAGTTCACGCTCCAGATCGAGGTTCCGGACGTACGAGAGCCCGAGTACGACCGCGGCGAGCGCGGTCGCGGCGGCGACCTGCGCGAGGCCCTTCAGCAGGACCGGATCGCGGAGCTGCGGCGGGAGCTCCGCGGGGATCACGGCAGCACCTCCCCCGGCGTCCCCGCCGAGTGGATCCGTCCGCCGACGACCCGGACGACCCGATCGGCGATCCGGTCGACCTGCGCCTGATCGTGGGTGACGAGGACGGCGGTCCGGGCCGACGCGGCGAGCAGGTCCGCCAACAGCGCCTCGATGTCGGCCTGGGCGTCGGGGTCGAGGCTGGCGGTCGGCTCGTCGAGCAACAGCACCTCGGGGTCGACGAAAAGCGTTCGCGCGATGGCGACGCGCTGGGCTTCGCCGCCGGAGAGGTCGGTAACCTCCCGGTCGGCGTAGCCCTCGAGGTCGACGCGTGCCAGAAGCGCCTCGACGCGCCCCGGCTCGATAGACTCCCCGCGGAGGCGGGGGCCGATCGTGACGTTCTCGCGGACCGTGCCGTCGCGGAGCGCCGGGTCCTGCGGCACCATCCCGACGCGGGTCCGGAGCGCCGTCGGATCGAGCGTCCGGTAGTCGGTGCCGTCGAGGTAGACCGTCCCCGCGGTGGGTTCGTCGAGCCGACACAGGAGGCGGAGGAGTGTCGACTTCCCCGCGCCCGACGGCCCGATGACGGTGAGCGTCTCGCCGGCCTCCACGGCGAGGTCGACGTCGCGGAGGATGGCGGTGTCGTCGACGACGAACGAGAGGTCTTCGGCCGCCAGCTTCGGTGCGGAAACGCCCATACGGACTGTAACCGCCTGTACGCGGGAGCGGCGCCTGAGTGTTTCGGTGGGGCGACCCCGACTCCCGACCGGCTACACCGACTCGGCCATCGACTCCGCGACGCGGAGCGCGAGCGCGGCGATGGTGAGCGTGGGGTTCATCGCGCCGCCGGTGGGGAACACCGAGGAGCCGACGATCCGGAGGTTCGGGAGGTCGTGGGCGCGGCAATCGGCGTCGACGACGCTCGTCGCCGGATCCGTCCCCATCCGCGTGGTGCCCATCTGGTGGTACGCCGGCCCGGTGGCCTCGGGGCCGACGGTCCACTCGACGTCGACGCCGAGTTCCTCGAGGATCGCGTGCTGGATCTCGTTGGCCCGGCGGAGCGCCCCACGGGTCCGCTCCGAGAGCGACCACTCGATGTGGGGAACCGGGTTGCCGTGGTCGTCGCGGACATCGGGATCGAGCGTCACCCGGTTGTCGGCGTCGGGGAGCTGCTCGACCAGCCCACCCATCGCGACGTGGGTGCCGTACGACGCCTGCAGTTGTTCCAGGAGTTCCTCGCCCCACGTCTCCGCGCCCAGCGCCTGCATCACGGGCGAGGGGCCGGCGTAGTTGAGAAACTCCAGTTTCATCCCCTCGACGGGGTCGGTATCGTCGTAGAACTGGTGGGTCTCGCTCGTGTTGAACCCGACGTGGTTCTGGCGGGTCGGCTCGTCCAACTGCCCGCCTGCGCCCGCGAAGAGATGATCCATGAAGAATCGGCCGACCGCACCCGAGGAGTTCGCCAGCCCGTCGGGGTACAACTCGGACGCCGAAAGCAGAAGCAGTCGGGCGTTCTCCACCCCGCCCGCGGCGAGGACGAACCGGTCGGCCGGCTGGCGGCGTTCCGTCCCGTCGGGGGTCGCATACACCGCGGCTTCGACGGTTTCGCCCGCGTCGTCGTGGACGAGCCGCTGGACGGCGGCGTGATCGACGATCCTGGCGCCCGCCTCGGTCGCCTTCGCCACGTGGGATTCGGCGGTGTACTTCGCGCCGGAGGGACAGATCGGCTTGCAGGTTCCGTAGCCCTGACACGACGCGCGGCCGTCGTATGGCTCGGAGTTGCGCGCGTTCGGCACCGAGTGCATATCGATCCCGAGCCGCTCACACGCCGGCGCGAACAGCGAATCGGAGTGGGAGGGCGGAAACGCCGGGAGGGGGAACGGCTCCTCCCGCGGCGGCGCGTAGGGGTTGTCCGCGGCGCCCGCGACGCCAAGCGCGCGCTCGGCGGCGGCGTAGTACGGCCGGAGATCCTCGTAATCGATCGGCCAGTCGACCCCGACGCCGTGTCTGGATTCCAGCTCGAAGTCCCGTTCGTGGAGCCGCATCACCATCCCCTGCCAGTGGAGCGTCGACCCGCCGACGCCCTTCACGCGGGCGGCGTTCAGCGGATACCCCCGGCCGGAATCGGTGTAGGCGTCCCGGGCGCCGCCCATCTCCCAGGGGTCGCCCATCCCCGGCCGGATGAACTCCTCCTGCTGCTCGCGGCGCTCGTCGAAGTCGAACCGCGGGCCCGCCTCGAGGACGACTACGTCCGCGCCCGCCCCCGCGAGTCGGTGGGCCGCGAGCGCGCCCGCCGGGCCGGAGCCGACGACACAGACGTCCGCCCGCGGCGAGGGGGTGCGGTCGGCGCCGTCGCCCACGCCGCCGTCGTCGGCGCCGGCGCTCATCGGTTCCCTCCCGGACTGAGTTCCCTCATCCGTCTCCCCCCGCGCCGTCGTCGGCCGGCGACATCGTCGCTCGCTGGTAGCTCTCGATCCCGCCGGGGTAGCCGATCGGGTTCTCGATCCCGACCAGCCGGCCGCCCGTCGGGGAGGTGTAGAAGGCGAAAAGCGGGTCGTTCACCAGGAAAAAGCGGATCCGGTCGGTCACCGGCCCCTCGGGGTCGGGGTCGGCGGTCTCGACCCCCAGATCCCGGAGGAGCAGATCGCGGGTGTCGGCGTCGAGGTCGGCGTAGGGCGCGTCGTACCAGTCGCGGGCGACGGCGTCGAGTTGGGCGGCGGCCTCGCGGAGCCCCGCACGGTAGTCGGGGCGATCCGCGACCCGACCAACCACGTAGCTGTCGACGAACGCGCGGCGGTTCTCGACGCCGTCGGGGTAGACGACCTCCGCGACCGCGTCCAGCAGGGCCAGCAGGTCCGTCGACAGCGACACCCCTTCGTCGGCGTCGGTGGCCTCGTCTCCGTTCCCCGCCGCGTCGTCGGCCCGTGGCGGGTCGAACCGGCCGGCGAGCACGCCCCCGCCGACCGCCGCGCCGACCGCGGAGAGCGCCGCCAGCGCGTCGCGCCGTGTCAGTTCCACGCCGACGAATTAGGGGAACCTAAACTTATGCGTTACCTTTCGACGTCCCGCCGGGGCCGTGTGTCCCTGTCGGCCGCCAACGGTTCTATGCGGCGTTCGGTGCGGGTCGTAGACGAAGTTTCAAGACGCCCGCCGGAGTACGTTCGGGTGGAGGCTGTTCCGAGTATGGATATTACTGATATCGCCACTCCTGATTTCGTCGCCGTCGACGCCGGCAAACGCCTGGGCAAGATCCAAGCCATCTTCGAGCGCGAGAACCCCCGGGGAATCGTCGTGACCGACGACGGCGACTACGCCGGCGTGATCGGGGAGAAACAGCTGGTCCGCTCCCGGATGGGGGACGACACCAAGGCCTCCGTCGTGATGAAGTCCGCCCCGCGGATCGACCGCCACGAGGACGTCCGGGAAGCCGCCCGGATGCTCGTCGAGGGCGACGTGAAGATCTCGCCCGTCTTCGAGGGTGAACAGCTCTACGGCGTCGTCAGCACCGACGACATCCTCCACGCCGTCGTCGACAGCCTCGACGCCATCACGGTCGAGGACATCCTGACCACCGACGTCGTCAACGTCGGCGAGAAGGCCCGCGTGGGGCAGGTGATCAACAAGCTCCGCGAGCACGGCGTCTCCCGGCTCCCCGTCGTCGACGAGGACACCGGGTCGCTGGTCGGCATCGTGACCACCCACGACCTCGTCGACTTCGTGGTCCGGGACGACAGCCGGCAGGGTCGCGGCGACCGGCGCGGGGACCTCGACCGAATGTTGGATCTGCCCGTCTACGACCTGATGTCGGACCCGGTCGTCACTTCAGTTCCGACCGAGACTGTCGACGTCGCCGTCGAGCGGATGTTCGAGAACGACATCTCCGGACTCGTGGTGACGCCCGAGGAGTCCGACCAGCGGGTCCACGGGATCGTCACCAAGACCGACGTGCTCCGGGCGCTGACGTTCACCGAGGACGAGCGGATGGACGTCCAGATCACGAACGTCCGACTCCTCGAGACGCTCACCCGCCAGGAGGTCGTGGAGTCGATCACCACCGTGGTCGACAAGTACCAGGAGATGCAGGTGCTGCACGCCCACGTCCGCTTCCACGAGCACAAGGAGAAGCTCCGCGGGACGCCGCTGATGCAGTGTCAGATCCGGCTCCGGACCAACCGCGGCCAGATCGGCGGCAGCGGCGAGGGGTACGGCGCCGAACACGCCTTCCACGTCGCGCTCGACAAGCTCGAACGCAACGTCCTCGAAGTCAAGGGCGTCAACGCCGACGAGAAACAGCGCGGGCAGCTCCTCCGGAAGCTCGGCGAGCTGTAGCCGGCCGACGCGAGGTCACTCCATCCCACGTTCGACGCTTTCCAGCCCGTCGCCGGTGATCTCGAACGTCGCGGTGTCGCCGGCGGGCTTCGAGCGGTGCTTCTCCAGCGTGGCTCGACGGTTGCCGCCGCGGAACCGATCCACGCGGAGTATCGCGCCCGTCCAGTGGTTGAGGGTGTGACCCCCGAGCGCCGTCGCGCGGTCGGTGTCGGGATCGGTGAACACCTGGTTCGTGATCACCACCGCGAGGTCGTGTTTCCGCGCCAGGGAGAGCAGATGCGTCACCTGGCTGGCGACCCGCCGGAGGGAGTCGCCGGCGTCGTCGTCGTCGGTGCGCTCGAGCCGGTAGAACCCCGTCGCGCTGTCGAGGACGATCAGCTCCGCGCGCTCGGCGAACTCCGCGGCGTCGCGGACCGCCTCCTCCTGGGCCGCGAAGTCGTGGGCCTCGGAGACGATCAGCCGCGAGGTGACGTCCTCGATCGACCGGCCGTCGCCGGCGGCGGCCGCCGCGAGCTGTCGGAACCGGTCGGGCGACAGCCCCTCGGTGTCGATGTAGACGGCGGTCCCGCCGTCGGCTGCGACGTTGACCGCCGTCGAGAGCGCGACGTTGGTCTTCCCGGCGGCCGGCGGGCCGTACACCTGGGTCACGGTGCCGCGCTCGAACCCCCCGCCGAGCAGGTCGTCGAGCGACCCACACCCCGTGGTGAGTGCGTCGGACACGGAAGTGTCTGCGTCGGCTCCGGCGAAAAACCCCCCGATCCGCGGGCGGCTCGGTCCGTCCGGGTGTCCGGAGGTTTATCCCCCATTATGGGACCAAACCCGCCGTGACGTAGGAGTCGCCCCGCGTCGGGCCGCGGTTGCCCGGCACGTCGACGCGGGAACCGCGGCGTGCCGGCTGTTCGCTCCACTGCCGAGCCCCGCCGTTGCGACGGGCGACACTTTTTGTCCCGAGGCCGCAACTGATCTACAGTGATCGTCGTCGCGACCGAGGATTTCGAGGTGTACCACGACGTGGTCGCGGAACTCCGGGACCGCGGCGTGGCGTTCACCACCCGGGAGCCGGGCGCGGAGCTGCCGGAGGGCACCCGGGTCGTGATCCGCGCCACAGGCGAGGAGGAGCCGCTTCCGGCCGGCGTTGACGCCGTCGTCGCGGCCGCCGACGACGCCCGCGCCGCGGTCGAGGAGGCGGTCTCGATCCTCCGGCGGGATGAGGGCCGGACCATCGTCGGCGTCGACCCCGGTCCCCACCCCGGAATCGCGGTGCTCGCGGGCGGGACCGTGATCGCGGCGTTCCAGGTGCCGCTCGCCGATGCCGCCGCCGTCGTCCGGCGGGAGACCGACGATGCGCCCGACCCCTTGGTCCGGATCGGCGACGGCGCGCGGCTCCAGAGCGCCCAACTGGTCAACGACCTCGACGACCGGACGGTCGAACTCGTCGACGAGACCGGAACGACCCCGTATCTCGGGACCGGCGCCCGCGGGATGGGCGACGTGCTCGCGGCGGTCAACATCGCGAGGCGCTCCGGGGAGGTGACCGACTCCCGGGAGGTCGAGCCGACAGCCGGGGAACTCCAGCGGATCAAGGACCGGTCGCGGCAGGCCTCCGAGGACGGCCGAACCATCGACGAGGGGCTAGCTCGCCGCGTCGCCGCGGGCGAACTCACCGTGGGGGAGGCGCTCGCGGCCCACCGCGAGCGCGGCGGCGCGGGGGACGCCGCCGACGAATAGGCGCCGGCGCGGGTCGGGACTACTCCTGTCCTCGGACTGCCGCCTCCGCGCGCCGGAGTACCTCGCGGACTGGCAGCCCCGTCGCCTCCGCGACAGCGGCGGCGTCGTCGTACTCCGCGCTGTGGTCGTAGGTCATCCCGTCCTGATCCGACGCGACCTTCACCGATACCTCGTAGGTCTCGCCGTCGACGTCGAGTTCGGCGGTCCGGAACTCGCGGTCCGCAACCCACCGGTGTCCCGCGCCGTGCTCCCGGATCCCGAGCGTGCCGGTCTCGGCCGCGAGTCGTCGTGCAACCCGTTCGGCGTCTGCCGGCCTGACGACCGCCTTCACCAGATGGCCCGGCCGCGACTTCTTCATCGTCGCCGGCAGGATCGTGACGTCGCGGGCGCCGGCGTCGGTTAGCGACCGCTGGAGGTCGCCCAGCACCTCGGGCGCGGCGTCGTCGAGGTTGGTCTCAAGCACCGTGATCGACTCCCGGTCGAGGCCGCGGCCGCCGTCGCCGACCAGCACCCGCAGGGCGTTCGGTCGGTCGGGGAACTCGTAGCCGCCCGCGCCGTAGCCGACGGCGTCGACGTCGAGGACGGGCAGCGACTCGACCCCCTCGGCGAACTGCGCGAGGATCGCCGCGCCGGTGGGCGAGAGCAGTTCGGCGTCGACCGGGCCGCCACGCAGCGACCAGCCGGCGTCGGTGGCGATCTCGACCACCGCGGGCGCGGGGATCGGGTACTCGCCGTGGGCCATCGACGTCGTCCCGCCGCCGGTCGACAGCGGCGTCGTGACGACTCGGTCGACGTCGAGATCGTCGAGCAGTAACGCGACGCCGACGACGTCGGCGATGGCGTCGTCGGCGCCGACCTCGTGGAACGCCGTCGATTCGAGGTCGGTGTCGTGAACCGACGACTCGGCCTCGCCCAGCCGCCGGAAGGTCGCGATCGCGTCGGACTCGACGCCCGGCGGGAGATCCATTCCCTCCACGATCTCGACGACCTCGGCGTAGGTCCGGTGGGGGCCGTGGCCCTCCGCGGGGGTCGCGTCGTCGTCGTGGTCATACCGATGGTCGTGCTGGTGGCCGTGGTCGTGAGAGTCGCCGTGGCCGTGACCGTGACTCTCCCCCGGGGCGTCGTGGCCGCCCCCATCCGCTCCGTCGGCGTCGCCGTTGTCGACGTCCTCCGCAAGCACCACCCGGACGCGCGTCGCCGCGATCCCGTTTTTGTCGACCCGGTCGATCGCGTAACGGACGCCCAGCGCGTCCTCGACTGGCGCGAGCGCGTCGGAGTCGGCGCCGGCCGCGAGCAGGGCCGCGAGCAGCATATCGCCGCTGGCTCCCATCCGGCCGTCGAACGCAAGTGTGCGCATATCCCAGCCTCGGTCGCCGGCGGCAAAGACCCACCTGTCGGTTCCGCGGGCGGTAAGGATTTGTATGCCCGTACAAAAGGACAAACAAGATGTTACGGACCGGTGTCCGCAGTGACTGTACCGAACGGGGCGTCGACCCGGACCGTGACCGGCCAGCGGGACGTGCCCCCGCGATCCAACTATGAACGAAGTTCAACTCGAAGTCGCGAAAGCCTACCCCAACGACTCGGGCCGCGGGATCGCCCGTCTCGACCCGGACACGCTGCTGCATCTCAAACTCTCGCCGGGCGACATCATCGAGATCGAGGGTGCCGAGACCACCGCGGCGAAGGTGTGGCGTGCAGACCGGCAGGACTGGAACACGGACACCGTCCGGATCGACGGGTTCACCCGGCAGAACGCCGATATCAGCATCGGCGAGCGCGTGACCATCCGGAAGGCCGAGGAGACCAAAGCCGAGAAGCTCGTGCTCGCGCCGCCGGAGGAGGCGAGCGTGCAGTTCGGCTCCGACGCTGCGGGGATGGTCAAACGCCAGATCCTCAAGCGCCCGGTTGTCGAACGCGACATCGTCCCCGTGATGTCGTCGACGAACCACCCGTTTATGCGGTCGCCGGGCCAGGCGATCCCGCTGATCGCGGTCGAGACCGAGCCCGACGGCGTCTGTCTAGTGACCGAGGACACCGAGGTCGAACTCCGCGAGGAGCCCATCTCCGGCTTCGAGAAGACCGGCGGCGGGATCACCTACGAGGACATCGGCGGGCTGAAAAACGAGATCCAGCGCGTCCGGGAGATGGTGGAGCTCCCGATGAAGCATCCGCAGATCTTCAAGAAGCTCGGGATCGAGCCGCCGAAGGGGGTGTTGCTTCACGGCCCGCCCGGGACCGGCAAGACGCTGCTGGCGAAGGCGGTCGCAAACGAGACCTCCGCGAGCTTCTTCTCGATCGCGGGCCCGGAGATCATCTCGAAGTACTACGGCGAGTCCGAACAGCAGTTGCGGGAGATCTTCGAGGACGCCACCGAGGAGTCGCCGTCGATCATCTTCATCGACGAACTCGACTCCATTGCGCCCAAACGCGAGGACGTGACCGGCGAGGTCGAACGCCGGGTCGTCGCCCAGCTGCTCACGATGATGGACGGGCTGGAGACCCGCGGGCAGGTCGTCGTGATCGCGGCCACGAACCGCGTCGACAGCGTCGACCCCGCGCTCCGCCGCCCCGGTCGGTTCGACCGCGAGATCGAGATCGGCGTCCCCGACGAGGTCGGCCGGAAGGAGATCCTCCAGATCCACACCCGCGGGATGCCGCTGTCCGATGACGTGTCGCTGGGCCACCTCGCCGACGAGACCCACGGGTTCGTCGGCGCCGACATCGAGTCGCTGACGAAGGAGGCCGCGATGAAAGCCCTGCGGCGGTACCTCCCGAAGATCGACCTCGACGAGGAGGACATCCCGCCCAGCCTCATCGACCGGATGATCGTCAAACGCGAGGACTTCGAGGGAGCCCTCGCCGACGTCGAGCCCTCCGCGATGCGGGAGGTGTTAGTCGAGCTTCCGAAGGTGTCGTGGGACGACGTCGGCGGCCTCGACGACCCGAAACAGACGGTCAAGGAGAGCGTCGAGTGGCCGCTGACCTCGCGAGCCAGGTTCGACCGGATGGGGATCGATCCGCCGAAGGGCGTTCTCCTCTACGGCCCGCCGGGGACGGGGAAGACCTTGATCGCGAAGGCGGTCGCAAACGAGACCAACGCCAACTTCATCTCCGTCAGGGGCCCGCAACTGCTCTCGAAGTGGGTCGGCGAGTCGGAGAAGGCGATCCGGCAGACCTTCCGGAAGGCCCGGCAGGTCAGCCCGACGATCATCTTCTTCGACGAACTCGACAGCCTCGCGCCCAGCCGGGGCGGCGAGACCGGCAACAACGTCTCCGAGCGCGTCGTCAACCAGCTTCTGACCGAACTCGACGGGCTGGAGGAGAGCGGCAACGTGATGGTGATCGGCGCGACCAACCGCCCGGATATGATCGACCCCGCCCTCATCCGGTCGGGTCGGTTCGACCGCCTCGTGCTCATCGGCCAGCCCGACGAGGAGGGCCGCGAGCAGATCCTGAAGATCCACACCCGCGACTCGCCGCTGGCGCCCGACGTGAGCCTCCGTGAGATCGCGGAGATCACCGACGGGTACGTCGGCTCCGACCTCGAGACGATCGCCCGCGAGGCCGCGATCGAGGCGCTCCGGGACGACCCCGACGCGACGGAGGTCGAGATGCAGCACTTCCGCCGCGCGATGGAGTCGGTCCGGCCGACGATCACCGACGACCTGATGAACTACTACGAGGAGATGAAAGACCAGTTCAAGGGCGGCGGCACCGAGCAGCTCGGCGGCCGACGCGACGGCCGGATCGGATTCCAGTAATCGACCCGCGGCGCCGACTTTCTCCCCGCAGCCGTCCTACCTGACTACGGTCACCGGGACGGGCGAGCGCCGAACCACGCTTTCCGCGACGCTTCCGAGGACGAGCCGCGAGACGCCCTGCCGGCCGTGGCTTCCCACGACGACGTGATCGGCGTCGACCTCTTCGGCGACCTCGACGACGGTCGCGGCGGGCCGTCCCACCTCGGTTCTGATGTCGATCCCGTGGTCGTCGGCGTCGCGGGCTGCGACGAGGCGCTCCCGGCTCTCAGTCAGGAGGTCGTCGGCGCTCTCCTTGGCGCTCTGATACCACGCCTCCGACCCGCTCGGCAGGACGCCGGCGTCGTAGCCGGCCTGGACCGGATCGATGACGTGGAGCAGCGTCGCGGGCACGTCGCCCCACTCGTCGGCGACGAACTCGACTGCGCCCTCCGACTGGGTGGAGCCGTCGACGGCGACGAGCACGTGGGTCGGCATACCCGGGGTACGAGGCGCACGGACAAAAAACGGCGGCCGGACGCCTCCGAGACCTACCCGCCGTGTCGCGTGAGGCAGGTCGACAGTCCCGTGAGCTCCACGGGTTCGGAGTTGTCCGGGGAGTAGACCACGAACTGGCCGGTCTCCATGTACGGGACCTTGTTCTCCAACTCCGGCGGGATGTTGACGCTTTTGATGGCGTCCTCGTCGCCGAGGTTCAGGACGAGCCGGGTGTTGATCTGCTTGAACACCGGCTCGGCGATGTCCTGGGGGTCCTGTGTGACCAGACACAGCCCCAGTCTCTCCTTCCGGCCCTGTTTCGCGGCCTCGGTGAACTTCGAGATCACCTTTCGCGCCTGGACGTTGTCGGCGTCGGCGAGGAAGTTGTGCGCCTCGTCCATGCCCAGCAGGACGGGCGTCCCCTTGATCCGGTCGGAGTCGGGCGCGTTCGAGAGCTTGTCGTCGATCAGGAGGCTCGACACCGCGAGCACGAAGGTCTCCTTCGCCCGCGACGTCGAGAGGTGGTAGGTGGGGATCACCGTCAGCCCGCCGGGGCGGACCAGCTGGTGGTCCAAGTCCGTGATCGGTCGCGCCGACTGGTCGAAGACGCCGTCGGGCACCCCGTGGACCCGGCGTTTGACCGCGTCGAAGGTCGCCTCGTGGACCCGCCCGGACTCGTCGAGTTCCTCCTTGAGCGCGGGGTTGTCGAGGAAGGTCAGGAACTCCGCGTAGGTGCCGCCGTCGCCGTACTCCCGGAAGAAGCGGCTCAGAAGGTGCGTCAGTGCTGGATACTGGTTCTCGTTGAGGCTGCTGCCCGCGACCAGCCACGGGCGGTCCCGCGCCATCGAGAAGGGGATGGTGAACTCCAACTGTTCGGCGCGGTGGCCGTCGCCGCCGTACGGGACGCCGTCTTCCTTCGGCACGAGGGCGACGGTGTCGTCGTGGCCGCCGTGCGCAACCGCCTCCCGCTCGTACCGCCGGGCGGTGGCGTCGTCCATCGCGGGGTTGTCGTCGTGCATCTGGGCGTACTCGTCTTGGGGGTCGAACTGGACGACCGCAAGGCGGGCCTCGCGGCCGTCGTCCATCTCGTAGGTCCGGTCGTCGGCCAGCAGCTGCCGGAGGAGGTTCTTCGTGGCGTGGGTCTTCCCGGAGCCGGTGCCGCCGGCGACGAGGGTGTGTCGGAAGACGAGCGGCTCGCCGCCGTCGTCGCCGTCCCGCAGCCGGTAGTCGATGGTCGGCGGGCTCGCGGCGGTCCGGACGGTCTCGCCGCCCACCGCGAGGTGGCCGAGGAAGATCCCCTCGCCGGGGATGTCGAGGCCGGTCTTGATCTGGTCGGGGTCGGTGGCCTCCGCGACGACCGCGCCGGGCTTGGGGACGCGGTCGACCATCCGGCGTTTCAGCGCCGACGCGTCGTCGCTTTCCGTAGCGGCCGCGTCGGCGTCGCGGTCCTCGAACAGCACCGCCAGCGGGTCGAGTGACGCAACGAACTTGTAGTCACGCTCCTGGAAGTCGTCCCGCCGCATCGCCCGCCGGGCGTGGATCTCGGTGGCGTCGTCGGTCCGGAACTCCTGGGCGTACTCCAGGGCGGTGATCTTCGCAAAGAGGAGTTCGTCGTCCGGATACGGAACCAGGAGGTACTTCCCCAGCCTGACGGCCTCGCGGTTGTCGGCGGTCACGTACGCTCGAAGCGAGGTGTCGTCGCCGTCCTCGGCGACGCGGAGCCCCTGGGAGACCGCGATCGCGCCGAGCCCGCGGTCGCGACCCGCCGGATCGGCGTCGTACCGCTCGAACTCCACGCCCGCCTCGTCGGGGTCGTCGGCTGGGGCGGTCGACGGGTCGTCGCGGACAGAGGCGTCGGAGGCGGCCGACCCTCCGTCCGCGGACCCGCCGTCGTGTCCCGTCGCCTCCCGGTCGTCGTCCCGTCCGGACGGCCGATCGTCCGACCCGGGCTCGAAGTCACCGAGGTCCATCGTATCGATCACTTGCGCCGGCGACGGATAAAACACCTCGGCCCTCGTCGACTCGGCCATACACGCCTGTAACTTCCACGACGTTCCCACAACCTGACAGCCAACACATATTTTTACGTGGGTTCCGACGGGACGTGGAGGTATGGGCTACGACAACGTACTCATACCGACCGACGGAAGCGAACAGGCGGCGAACGCGGTCGAAGAGGGCGTCAAACTGGCGGGCGAGCTCGATGCGACCGTTCACGCGCTCCACGTCGTCGACGAGTTCGAGGCGAAGGTCGTCCCTATCACCGGCGAGCAGGACGCGAAACGCGAGGAGTACGTCGAGCACGGCGAGCGCATCACCGGCGAAGTCGCAGACCTGGCCGCCGAGGCGGGACTCGACGCCGTGACGGCGGTCGAGACCGGGGTCGCCCACAAGAGGATCCGGAATTACGTCGAAGAAAACGGGATCGACCTCGTGGTGATCGGCTCCCGCGGGCTCGGTGCGGTCGAGGAGGCGCTGCTGGGGAGCACGGCGGACAAGGTGATCCGGCTCGTCGACAAGCCGGTCACGGTCGTATACAAGCGTCCGGCCGAGACGCTCCAGTGGATGCTGCCGTCGGCGGAGGACACGATCCACCGCTGATGCGGCGGACGTGATCGCTGACTGGTCTCCGGGGACGCACCGATAGCGACCGCCACGGGGGTGTTCCCCAAACTGTCGCTCCCGGCCGTACGTTTATGTCGGATCACGGAACCACCGCCGATGTGCGGTGAGAACTGCCCCGCGTCGGGTCGCGATCGCCCGGCACGTCGACGCGGGGATAGCGGTGTGCCGGCTGTACGCCACTGATTCGAGTCCGAACCGAGGCTCCGCCGGACGGCTTTTGTCGTCGGGGGCGCAACAACTGGTATGTTGCTTGTGCGCGGTCACGCCGGGGGGACCGCTCTGACCGGGACGGTGTTCGAGCGCGGGGAGTCGGCGCCGTCCTACAAGGGCGCGCCCGACGAGGACGCCCCGTACGTCTGGGTTTGCGACGAGTTCTACGAGGTCGAGAGCGGCGGCTCCGAGACGGAGATCGACGGGACGACCAAACACGTCGCCTTCGAGTCGCCGATGCCGCGGGGGTTCGAGACGCGCGAGCAGGCGGTTGAGGCCGCGAAGGCGCACGTCCGGACGCAGTTCGCCCGCGTCGGCGTCGCGGAGTCGGACGTGCGGATCGAGGTGATCAAGACCGAGCCGGGGTCCGAACAGTCGTAGCTACTCCACTTCGCCCCACCGGACGTCGTCGTACCGCCTGACCTCGTCGGTGTCGAGGGTCTCGGCGAACCGCTGGCGGAGCGAGGACTTCTCGGCGGCGCTGATCCGTGCGAGCCCGTCGGCCTTCGCGACGGCCTCCGGCGGGCCGCGACGGGCCGCGACCTCCCCGAGTATCTGTTGGGCGATCGCCCCCCTGGTCTCCTCGTTGCGGGCGAAGGCGTAGGGCGTCTCGACCCGGTAGAGCACGTCCGTCTGTGGCTCGTAGACCGCGAAGAAACACGTCTCGTAGAGGTCCGGCTCCAGCCGGCGCTCCACGCCGTAGGCGTCGCCATCGGCTGCGACTGTCGCATCAACGCCGCCGCGGGAGACGAACCAGCTCGTGAACGTGAGTTCGTCGGTTCGCCTGTTCTCCGGACCCCGGCGCCGGCCATCGGGACCGGCGTCGATCCGGCGCTCCAGCAGCCGCGTGAACAGTGCTGTGTCGTCGGTCCACGGCACGTCGACCCCGCGGTCGCCCTCCCGGAGCGCCCTGACGATCCGCTTGGAGGCGGGGTTCTTTACGAACCCACAGAGGGGCACGTCGCGCTCGACGAACGACTCTACCAGCCGGATGTAGTTCTCGACGATCGACCGCGGCTGGAGCTCCTCGGTGAGCGCTTGGAGCTCCGCGTCGCGGTCCCGCCAGTTGAGGAGTTCGACGGGGTACAGCGGGCCGTCGAGTACGAGCAGATCCTCAACCTCGTCGGCGTGTTCCAGCGCGTGAGAGCTCTCGGCGAGGTACAGCGCTAGGGCGTGGACGATACCCTCGGCGTAGCGGTTGACCCGCGGCACTTGGAGCACCCGCCACCGGCAGTACCCCTCGTCGACGGTCCGCCAGGGCTCCTCCAGTGCTACGGTGTTGTCGTTGACGTGTGTTGCGGCGACGATGCTCCGGTGGCGGTGGAGGTCCAGATCCGACGGGGCCGCCGCCATCGCGGCCTGCGCGAGGTCGACCACCAGGCCGTTCTTGAACGTCGTCGGGTTGATCGTTCCCGAATCCAGGCCGTGGGTGGTCTCGAAGGGGGCGTCGGCGAGCGCGATGTCCTCGGCGTCGACTGCGCGCAGCCGCTTTTCGCCGACGGGTTCGAGTACCGCCCGTCCGTCGGGACCGTACAGCGGGTCGAGGAAGTCGTCCCAGACCCGCGCCGCCACGTCGACGTGGTCGGTGTCGTCCACCTTGCGCGCGAGGTACGCCGCGAGATCGGCGATGCTGTCGACGTGGACGGGGTCGAGAGTCACATCCATTCCGTGGCGGCCCGACGAGAAAAGTCATACGTCCACGTGATCTACCGGTGCCCGTGACGATCACCGCGGTGGGGTTCGACCTCGACGAGACGCTCGCCGTACCCGCACGCGACCGGGAGACGATCCTCGAGGAGGCCGTCGGCGCAGTCGACGGGCCGCCGCTGACCCGGGAGCGGTATCTCGACGCCCACAGCCGGAACCTCACGGGCGACACGCGGGAGCCCATCTTCGAGTCGTTGCTCGCGGCACACGACACCGACGTAGAACCGGAACGGCTCGCGGCCGTCTACCGCCGGAAGATCGCGGACGCGCTCGCGCCGGTTTCGGACGTGGAGCCGTTCCTGCGTCGACTCCGCGGGATCTACCGGATCGGACTGCTCACGAACGGCCCCACAGTCGCCCAGCGCGACAAGCTGACGACGCTCGGATGGACCGACCTGTTCGACGCGGCACTGGTGACCGGCGACCTCGACGCCGGCAAGCCCGCCCCGGCCGCCTTCGAGGCGCTATTGGGGGCGCTCGACAGCGACCCCGAGGAGACGGTCTACGTCGGCGACGATGTCGACGCCGATGTCGGCGGCGCGGCCGAGGCCGGACTAGTTCCGGTACAGGTGACCTTCGAGGGCGGGCCGTCGCCGTCGCCGCGGGCGGCGGCTCACGTTCCGCGGGACCGCCTCGTCGCGGAGCTCCCCGAGCTACTGGAGAGCCTGTAGCGGCGCATCACCTACGCCGATGCAACCGCCCGGAGCGCGGACAGCAGCCGCTTCACCTGCGCGCCGTCCTCGACGAACACCAGCGTCCGCGGCGGCTCGACGGCCTTCGGCCGGACCCGGAGGCCGGCTCCGTCGGCGGCGTCGGCGGCGACGTCGACCGTGCGCTCGAACTCCACGCGAATCCGGTCGGGCTGGACGAACACCGAGGCCACCCGGTCGCCATCGCGTTCGATCCCGTACGCGAACGCTCCGTCGGGCGTGGGTTCGACGTCCGGATCGGCGTCCGTGACCGACAGCGGCTCCAGGTCGCCGCCGTGACCCGTCACTTCCGAGGCCAACAGTTGTGCGATCCGGCGGCCGTCGGTCAGTCGCTTCTCGACCATACGACGGGATTCACGATGCGGCGACAAGAACGCTCGGTTCGGTGCTACTCGCCGAGCTGCTCGGCCGCCGCGCTGGCGGCGTCGGCGACGTCGACGCCCTGCCGTCGCGCGTACAGCGCCGCCGCGGCCTCGACTGTGATCCCGAGGCGGCGCTGCCGTTCGTTGATCGCGGCGACCGCGTCCTGTTTGTCGTGGCCGGCTGCCACCAGGGCATCGAGGATCATCTCGAAGGTCGATTGCTCCCGGAGGATCGACTCGTCGGGCGCGTACTCCTCCGGGACGGTCACGCTCGGCGGGTCGAACTGCGCGACGACCTCGCCGTCGGCACGTTCGAGAAGCCCGCGACCCGCGGCCACGTCGATCAGACGCTTGGCCTGATCCGGGGAGAACCAGTTCCGGTCCAGCGAGAGCGCGACCACGAACTCCCCCTCCCCCAACCGGGTCGTCCCGCGCTGTTTGAACGGGACGGCGACCGCCACTTCCAGGCTCATACTCCGGAGTGGGACTGCGGGCCACAAGGAGCCCCCGGTTTCCCCTCCGCGCCGCCCGTCACCGGACCGGACGCGAGGGGTCCATCAGGGGACGTCGCGGTCCCCGAGCGAGACCCTTCGGGGCTCCCCGTCGACCGCGATCGGCGCCCCTTCGGCAGCGATTTCGGCCCGGCCGTCGGGGAGGACGACCGTCGCACCCGCCAGGATCGGCGCTACGACCCCGGCTATCACGACAGCGGGGTCGGTGAGCGGGCCGCGAAGGACCACCGCCGACCCGGGGTCGATGCCGGCGTCGGCGACCACGTCCGCGGCCGCTGTGACGACCTCGTCGTGGGTGTAGGTTCGACCCTCTGCCGCGAACAGCGGATCGCTCCCCTCGACCGCGACGGGGTGAACCGCGGGGTTCTCGCTCCACACCTCCGCCTCCCAGTGTGTCACCGACGGGTCGGTCGGCGGGTCGCCGTAGACCGCGAGGTGGTGACCCGGCGGGAGGTCGAACGCCGACTCCCGCGTGGCCGGCGCGACCGCGACCCGCGGGGGCGTTCCCTCGACCCCCGTGTCGAACCGCGTCACCGCACCCAGTTGGGCCGCCCCGTAGAACGTGAGCACCGGCTCGGGGACGTGCTCGGATGCGACCTGTATCTCGTCGCCGGGGCGGACACCGAGGTGTCGGAGCACGTTTCCGGCCTTGTACGAGGTCGTGACGAAATCGCGGTAGCTGTACGTCCGACCCGACCCCCTTGCCCGGAGCGCGGTCCCCGAGGTCCGGCGCTCGCGGGCGGCGGCGTCGCCGAGGGTGTCGGCGTCGAGACACGGCAGCGGGTAGTCGCCGTCGGGATCCGGCTCGGAATCGGCGTCGTGGGCGGGGGACATAGCCGGCGTTCCGAGGGCGGGACGCAAAACGGCGTCGGCCGACCGGCCCCCGCTGTCGTCGCGGCGCGACCGGCCTACCATCGAGGGGGGCTACGTCGACGCGATCGTCACAGCCTCCCGGCTGCTGCTTTCGGGAGCGGAACGGCCGAAGCGGGAGCGCGCCGCGGACGATCAGGGCGCGCCGGCGACGACGAGCGTGCTCGCCGCCTCCGCGTGGAGCCGTCGGCTCGATTCGGGATCGACGCGAACGGCGTCGCCGGGGTTCATCGGGACCTCCTCGCCGTCGACGACGAGGGCGGCGTCGCCGTCGGCGAGGTAGTAGACCTCCTCGTGGTTCCGGTCCTCGTGGTCGTGTTCCATCCCGGCCCAGCCCGCCTCGACGTCGACGACGGTGACCCCCAGGCTCTCACAGCCCAGCGTCTCGCGGAGGAAGTACATCCCCTCTGCGCGCTCGCTGCCATCGGTGTAGGTTGCTTTCGAGTAGGACATCGTTCAGTGGTACGGATGGTATCCACGTTAAGATGGTGGACAGCCGATCCCGGTGCTCGCCGTCCCCGACCACGGGCGTTAATCCGGGGGCGTCCGTCCATCCGCGTATGGCCGACTCGTTCAGCGTCGTCGATCCCTCGAAGGTCGAAACGGAGTCGTTCAACACCTGCGAGACCGCCGTCCGGAAGCTGACCGACCCGCTCGGGGCGACGGAACTCCGGGTCAACCAGGTGCTCGTCCAGCCCGGAGAGGTAACCACGCCGCACACCCACGCCGCCGACGGCGACGCCCCCGGACAGGAGGAGGTGTTCGTCGCGACGACCGACGGACAGATCGCGATCGAGGGAACAGTTCACGACGTCCCCGCGGGCAACGTCGTCCGCGTTCACCCCGACGTCGAGCGGAACCTGCTCAACCGAACCGACGACGCCACGCACGTCTGGCTTGCGTTCGGCGCGCCGCCAGTCGGGACCGTCGAGGACTTCGGCGGGTACGTACTGAGCGACGGCGACGCGTGAGCGGCCGGGCGGCAGCGGTCCGACTCGGTGCGGATCCGGCGGGACGCGGCGTCAGAACGGAAGCAACGCCCGCAGTTGCGAGAGGATCCCGCCGCCCGATTCCCGATACTCCTCTAAGACCGGATGCAACGCGTCCAGAAGCTCCCGCTGGGTGTCGAACTGGGTCGCACGGACCGCCCCGAGCGCCTCCGAGAGCCGCACCGTGTTCCCGTTTGCGTCGTACGGGATCGCGGGATCGCCGAGTTCGCGCACGACCTCGTCCGTGGTCGCGGGAAACGTGAGGTCGGACTTCGAGAGGTGCGGCGAAAGCGCGGCGATGCCGAACTCCAGGGTGTCGGGCTCGTCGCCGTCCTGCTGCGGTGGTCTAACAGCCATCGACGGTCGGTAGGGGTGCGGGGAAAGAAAAACCCCCGGCTCCGGGCCGGGCGAGGGCCGCGGCCCCCTGCCGGCGCCGCACGCAGAGTCCGCACTGTTTTGTCCGCGGCTCCCCTCCTCGGAGCTGTGACCGATTATACCACGGTGTCGATCCCGAAAGACCTGGCCGACCGCGTGGACGAGACCATCGAGGGGACCAGCTTCTCGAGCACCAGCGACCTGGTGCGGTTCCTCCTGCGGAGCATCGTCATCCAGTACCAACGCGAGGGCGAACTCACCGAGGCGGAGTTCGAGGACATCGCCGAACAACTGACCGATCTGGGCTACCTGGACCGGTAGCGCCCGGCGGCGTCACTCCCCGACCAGGCGCTCCTGGGGCGGTTCCACGTCGAGCACGTCGAGGTCGAGCCGCCGGTCGTTCCGGTCGAAAGCGGCGACCGAATCGCTCTCCCACGGCGGTACTGCCACGACCAGCGCGGCCGCGAAGGTGTCCTCGCGGGTCGCCGCCAGCCGGCCGTCCGGGTGGGAGACGAACCGGGCGCGCCCCCTGCCCGCCGGGGTTCCGAGGTCGACGCCGAAGACGGCATTCACAGACCCACTGGTCTCCGGGAAGTAAAAGTGCGTCAGAACAGGCGTCTCGCTTTCGAGTTCGAGTTCGGACTCGAACTCCCCGGCCGAGGTCGACGCGAGCACGACGCTGATTCCGTCAGGGTCGGCCTCGGCCGCCATCTCCAGAAGCGCCGCGAGGAGCCCGCGGGTGATGTACACCACGCGCCGAGGAAGGGTGCCACGACTCAAAACACCGTCGGACCACACGGACGCGACGGTCGGCGGGGGTGCAACGATGGTGGGTTCGTCGCCGGCGCGGTGGAGGGGGTGCGTCAGCAGGGTTCCCGGTCGAAGGCCAGTGGGGCAGAGGGGTGGGGACCGGATCGGGGGCGGCCCAACCGGGGCACTTCCGGCTACGGGTGGATCCGATGTAAAGCCGACTGAGCCTCAAAGAGGCGTTTTAGTCTCCGGCTACCGCCGGCGACCGGCCGGCAGGAGGAGCAGCGCCCCGGGGATCGACAGGGTCGCCAACTGCAGCGGGTTCTCCCGGATGTCGAACTCCGGATCCAGCGGCTGGCGCTGTACGTCGGTGATCCGCAGCGATGAGTAGTAGGCGATCACGTGCGTGAGGGCGTAGCCGACGGCGAACGGAACCAGAAGCGAGAATCGGACACCGAACCCGTCCAGCAGATCGAAGACGACGGCCGTTGCCGACGACACGGCGAGGCAGTCGCCGAGCTGGAGCGTGATCCCGGTGAACGCCGTGACGGCGGAGTCGACCGGGGAGGACGTCGTCGGGGTGTAGACGACCGCCGCGAAGACGCTGGTGGCGACAAGCGCCATCCCCGCGAGGAACCCGAAGATCGGGTAGACGTACTCCATCACTCGGCGCAAGTGACGCGGCTCCGATAACTATTATCCCCGAGTATCAGATCCGATAGTAGGACGGAACCGGACGGTGCGACGGGGACGCGCTCCCGACGCACCGGACCCGCTCCCAGTCAGCGGGTCGTCTCACCCGAACGGGTCAGGCGTCGTCGCCGCTCCCGTCGCTCGGCGGGCCGCCGCTACCGGCGTTGCCGCCCCCGCCGTTCCCGTTGTCGTTACTGCCGCCGTTCCCGTCGTCGCCCCCGGCGTTGCTGCCGCTCCCGTTTCCGGCGTTTTCCTGCCCGTCGCCCCCCTCGGACCCGCCGCCGTTCTCACGGTCGGTCCGGTTCGCCTCGGACTCCTGTGGGCCGTCGCCGTTGCCGGTGCCGTCGCCTGAGCCGCGCTGCTCGGTACCCGGAGCGTTGTCGGGGCCCTCCTCGTTCCCGGCGCCGCGGTCCGACGCCGCGTCGTCACCGGCGGAGCCGTTTCCGGCGCGATCCTCCGGAGGACCGTCACCGTTGCCCGCGCCCGCCGGCGGGCCGGCGGGGCCCGACGCTTCGCCGCTCCGTCCCGGCGGGCCGACGTTGTCGCCCAGCCCGCGACCGGAGCCCTCACCGCCGATCGACCGGGCGATCGCCGCGACCTCCGGGCCCGAGAGGTTGCGCGCTTCGGTCCGGAGCCGCTCGATGTTCGAGGTGTTGATGCCGTTCGCCTCCCGGACCGCGGCCGGCAGCGACGCGGCGGTCTCGTTGCTCTGTTCGAGCCGCCGCTCGATCGCGTTGATCTCCGCGACCGCCCGGGCGGCGTTCGCCCGGTACCGGCCCTGTGAGAGGTCGCCCGCCTCGCGGGCCGACTCCAGTTCCTCCAGCCGCTCGCGGAGGTCCGCGAGCCGCTGCCGGCTGTCGTTCACCTCGCTCGCGACGACTGCCGCCTTCGAGTCGTTGCTCGCTGCGGCGGCGACGCGCTGATCGAACGCGCGGGAACTCACCTCGCTTTCGACTTCGGTGCGCTGGACCGCAACGACGCCGGCCAACTGTGCGCCGGGTTCGACGGCCGCCGCGTTCGAGTCGTTCGTTCCGGAGTCGGTTCGGTCGGACGTATCGGTCGTGTTCGACTCGGTGGTGTTCGGCGTCGGCGTGCTCGTCGCGGTCCCGTTGTCAGCCGTCTGTGCCGGCCCCGGACCGGTCCCGAGGGCCGACGGCGACGCGACCGCGGCGGCGCCGATCGGGGCTGTCCCGACCACGACGACCGCGGCGACGAGGAGCGCGAACAGGGGTCTCATTACGATCGCCGTTCGATCGGGGACCTCATATAAGCTCAGTATCCTCCAGCCCGATTCACCCCGATTAAGCCGGTTTATGTGAGCCCACAGGGGAGTCGCTGGCGACCGTCCCCCCTCATACGTCCTCGTCGCTCGGCCCGAACTCCTCGTCGGGGAGCACAAGCACGTTCTCCCGGCCCAGCCGGAACGCGTCGAGGTCGCCCTCCTCGCGCATCCTCCGGACGACCTGGCTTGTCTTCGCGTCGGTCCACTCCAGCGTCCCCGCGACCTCCTGCTGCTTCATCCGGCCCCCCTCATATTCCACCAACGCGAGCACCTGTTCTCGGTTGCTCAGGAGTTCGTCCTCCCAGGGCGCCTCGCCGTCCCCGTCGGCGCCGGCGGCCCCGGCAACCTCGTCGGCGTCCGCCTCGGCTTCGTCGGCACTCCCACCCGCGGACGCGGCTGCGACCCTGTCGCCGTCGTCCCCGGTCGCGTCCACCCCCGGCTCGTCTGCGGTCGTCGCCCCGCTCGCGGCGGCCCCGCCACCCCCTGACGGATCCGGGGTGTCGACCTGGCCGTCCCTCCCCCGCCACCAGTAGACGAGCCCCCCGGCGACGATCGCCGCGATCACGGCGGCGATGATCGCCGGGATACTGCTCCCGTCACCGTCGCTTCCGCCGTCACCGCTCCCACCTCCGTCGCCGTCAGCCGGCGTCGCGGTGCCGCCCGCTGCCCCCTCGGAGACGATGACCGTCGGCTCGCTGGGGCCGAAGTCGATCTGGCCGTTCCAGACGACGATCCGCGACTCCGTCCGGACGTCGTCGGGGTCGGGCTGGACCGTCTCCAGGCCGTACCCCTCGGGCCAGGTGAACTGCAGCGACGTCTCGCCGTCGAGGAAAAAGCCCGCCAGGGCGTCCCCCGCCGTGATCGATCCGTCCTCGACAACCGCGAAGTTCGTCCACACGAAGGTGTACGTGAGGACGCCGTACTCCTGTGGGATCGTCTCCCTGGACGCCTCGACGGAGACGTTTCGGATCTCCATTTGCCTCCCAGTGGCGTTCTCGGCGGTGTCGGCGGTCGCCACCATCCGCGCGCGGAACTCCGAGACGTACCGGGTGTCGTTTGCCTCGATGTCCGCGCGCAGCGACTCGAACGCCTTCGTTGTGTTGTCGTCGTCGAGCCGCACCCGGTACTCGATCGTCCACGCCGCCACCCCGTCCTCGCGGAGTTCGACCCCGATTGAGACGTCGTCCGGGTCGACCTGCGTCCCCGCGATCGTGTCGACCCCCTGCGCCGACGCGGGAGCGCCGGTCGCCCCGACCCCGGCCAGGATCACGGCGGCGACGAGGGCGACGGCGGACAGGCGGACGGCGCGGTCGTTCATCCTACGGAAGTGAAGATACGGATCACACAAACAAGTTCCGAGACCGTCCGACGCGGGTTCGGCACCGTCTCACACGTCGAAGACGACGTACGCCGTCCACCCGTCGTCGGTCGGCTCCACCCGCATCTCCGAGTACGTGACCGCCTTGATCTCCCGTGCGTCGACAGCGGCCAGCGGGACCCCCCGGGCGGTGGCGTCGAGCCGCCACGCGGACCCGGGGTCGGCCGTGTCGTCGTCGCCGCGGGTCCCGTCGACGTCGCCGCCCGGCGGCTCGATCGCGACGCGGTTCCGAACCGGGAGGACGCTTCGGACGTCGCGCTCGTAGATGAGTCGATCCAGGTAGTCGAACAGCACCGCCTCCCGGCTTTCGGCCGTGACCGACAGCTCGAACGCCGGCGCGTCCGACCCCGGTTCCGGGACGTCGTCGCAGGCGGCCGCAGTCAGGCCGTCGGCGACCGCCGCAAAGAGCCCCTCGACGTCGTCGGCGGTCGCCTCGACGGCCACGTCGGCGGTGTGATCGCGGAGGCGAAAGCCCATACCGAACCTGGGTGGCGCCGTCCCCTATCGCTTCCGGTCGGGGCCGCGACCCTCCTGTGGTCGGCCGAGTGCACCGGCCGGCCGAGCGGCCGTCCCGGAGCGGCGACGTTTATCACCGTCGCACTCGGAGAGTGAAGTATGCCGATGAAGGGCGGCGATTCCGACGGGTACCGCGAGATCGACCGATGGGACCGGGGCGTGGGGTGGATCGCGTACCCCGACGAGGAGATGCAGCGGGCTAGCCACGCGGTCGTCGGCGACGACGGCGGCGTCTGGGTCGTCGATCCCGTGGACGCCCCGGACCTCGACGACCTGCTCGCCGAGTTCGGCGATGTCGCGGGCGTCGTCGTCGGCCTCGACCGCCACAAACGCGACTCGGCGGCGGTCGCGAGGCGACACGACGTCGCGGTCCACCTCCCACAGTGGATGTCCGGCGTCGCCGGCGACCTCGACGCGCCGGTCGAGCGGTTCGGCGGCGAACTCGCCGACTCCGGGTTCCGGGCGGTCCGGATCCGCGACAGCGCGATCCCGCCGTGGCAGGAGGTCGGGCTCTCCCACGACGACGACGGCACGCTGATCGTCCCGGAAGCGGTCGGCACCGCGACGTACTTCCGCGCGCCGGGCGAGCGGCTCGGCGTCCACCCGATGCTACGGCTGACCCCGCCGCGGCGGGAGCTCTCGCGGGTCGCCCCCGACCGCGTGCTCGTCGGCCACGGCGAGGGCGTGACGACCGACGCCGCCAGTGTGCTCCGCGATGCGCTCGAAAACGCCCGGTCGAACGCCCCGTCGGCGTACGGCCGCGCGCTGAAGGAACTCCTGTCGTAGCGGTCACGCGGCTCCGGTCGCAGCGGTTACGACGGCCGACAGCGGGAGAAGGCGAAGCCAGGGGTGGGATTCGAACCCACGAAGTCTCGATTACAAGTCGAGTGCATGCACCGCCCATGCTCCCCTGGCACGGGTCGGAGTACTCAGCCCTCCTTTGAGTGTGTGTCGTTTTTCTCGCCCCCCGCGTCTCCGCTACCGTCCACTGGTTTCTCGAACTGTACTCGGTGTGGCGCGTACCCCCGACCCCGGTAGAACCCGCGAGCACGGTCGTTGTCGGCCATCGCTTCGAGCGCGACGACCGTCGCCCCCGCGTCGGCCAGCGCGGCCTCGGCGGCGTCCAACAGGTCGCCCCCGACGCCCCGGCCCCGGGACGCGGGCTCGACGTAGACGTTGCGGACGACGCCGCGCGTCTCGTCGCTCTCGTAGGCCCCCCGCTCCAGCTCGAAGCTGACGAAGCCGACGACGTCGTCGCCGCGCCGGGCCGCACGGAGGCCGCCCGCGACGGCGTGTCGCGCGAGCGTGTCGCGGATCACGCCGCGGTTCGGCTCCGGCAGGATGTGGGAGTCGTAACGCCGCTGGTCCGACGCGAGCGCGACCCACAGGTCGACGAGCGCGTCGATCTCGCCGGGCTCGGGGCGCTCGATCTCGACAGCGTCGCCGTCCCCGTCCGTCGCATCGCCCATACTCGGGGTTCGGTCGACGGACGGATATACTCCCCGTGGCGGTGGGTGGATCACTAAGCGGACGCCACAGTGGGTGTCCCGCCTGACCTCACCCGCCCGGAGCCAGGTGCTTGACCCGCGTCCACGCCGCCGCCACCGACGACGCGAGTGCGGGAAGCAGTCGGCTGTTCCGGATACCGTTCCCCCCGTAACTCCCGCTTTGCCGCCTCCCGCTTTTCGATGAGCCGCTCGTACCTGTCGATCACCCGCTGGTGTCGCCGTTCCTCGGCCTCGACTGTCCCTTCGAGGTCGGTCACCTCGCCTCCGAGTTCCGCGATGTCGGCTTCGCGCGCGAACACCCGGTTCGCCAGGATCTCGCGTTCCGCCTCCAGCGGTTTCACTTCCGGCTTGAGCGAGCCGACGCGGGTTCGTGTCCCGGAAACGGGGTGGCCCTCGTCGATCCCGCGGGGTCGCACTCGCCCGCCGGTCGCGGGTTCGGTTCCGTCCCGACTGCCGCCGTCCGGGTGTTCTGAGGACCGACGCGTTCAGGAGGGTCTGATTCGGATGCTATTTCCGCGGGACATATGCGCGTGACTGCCACACACAGAACGCCCAGTCCGTCGGGAATCAGACGCCGCGTCGTCCGTCGATTCCGTCCGACGCGACGGGATCGGTGCGCACTCGATACGGCAACCCGGCTAGTCGACCGCGTGCCAGAGATACAGGGTCGCATACGACCGGTACGGGCGCCACCGTTCGGCGAGTTCCGCCATCCGCGACCGTTCGAGGTCCTCGCCGTAGACCACACGCATCCCCTTCCGAACGCCGAGGTCCTCGACCGGGAACACGTCCGGACGACCCAGGCTGAACAGTAGCTGCATCTTCGCGGTCCACGTCCCGACGCCTTTGATCTGGGTCAACTCGTCGATCACCGCCGCGTCGCTTTCGGCCTCGAAGTGCTCCCGGGAGTAGCCGCGTTCGAGGAAGGCCTCGGCGATGTTGTGGACGTAGGTGGCCTTCTGCCCCGACAGGCCCACCTCCCGGAGGGTCGAGCGGTCCGTATCCAGGAGTGCCTCCGGCGTGACCTCCACAGTGTCCTCCAGGCGTTCCCTGGTCGCCTCTGCGGACGCCATCGAGACCTGCTGGCGGAGGACCGAGACGATCATCCGGTGGAAGAAGTCCTCGGCGGGCTCGAGCGTCACTGCGCCGTGTTCAGCGACGAGGTGGCCGATGTCGGGGTCGTTTTCGAGGAACGCGATCGGGTCCCGGGTCACACTCACTGTGCGGGGTTCCAGCGGCTTCGTGATTTCGTTCGGGCGGCGGTACGGATCGGGTTGCCGGATCGACCCGGCACGCCGACCGTTGGTCCGCTAAGAGTGCGCGAACGCGTGCCGCAGTCCCCGCGTAACGGAATATTTAACCCAGTCTGACCGTCAATTGTGAGTGCGGGCTCGGTTGGTGTAGTCCGGCCAATCATCTTGGCCTTTCGAGCCGAGGACCAGGGTTCAAATCCCTGACCGAGCATTTCAGGGCTTTCCTCCAGTTTTCAGCGGTTCAGGACAGAAACAAGGCTGAGCCGGTTAGGCCAAAATCACTGGACGTATCGAACAGGGCCAAAAACAGTAACACCCACTCAGCGGGGCGACAATGGCTGAATTGGATGCCGAATCAGGGGGTGAGGCCGAGTACGTCTGCGGCACACCCCTCATCACCGACCCCGCACAGGAGCGCCTCACCGAGCGCCGGGTCGTAGACTACCGCGAGGAGCGCCGCGACCTCCTCGAATGGTTGCGCGACCTCGGCAAGAAGCCAAACGAGGGCGAGGGCTACGCCGCGGATACCGTCTACAACCGCAGTTACCGTATCGACGGCTTCTACCGGTGGGTCTGGAACGAGGAAGACGGCTACACGACGGCCGTCACGACCGATCACGCCGATGCGTACTGTCGGGATTTACTCTCGGGCGACCACTCCGATAGCCACCGCTCGAATACGCAGAAGGCGCTCACGGGTACGATAACGTCTCGCCGGAGACGCAGCGCGAGTCGTTGGATCGGATCGGGTAACTGCGGGCTGCCGACGACGACCTCATCGAGTCGAACGATGGACCACCGCGCCACCGCCCCGATCACCATGTTCGGCGTGCCGGGGCTTCGCGGCTCGGGGTTGACCGTTACCCACCCGACGCACTCCGTCGCGGTCTCCTCGCACGGCTCCATCCAGTTCTTCCGCTCGGCGCAGATACGCCCTATCCCGTCGCTGACCGCTCTCCGGTGGGATACGGCGGCGTTGAAGCCTGTTGAGAGCGCC
Organism: Halobellus ruber; assembly: GCF_014212355.1. Classification (NCBI taxonomy): domain Archaea; kingdom Methanobacteriati; phylum Methanobacteriota; class Halobacteria; order Halobacteriales; family Haloferacaceae; genus Halobellus; species Halobellus ruber. Next base: position 5,115 of record NZ_JACKXD010000009.1, on the reverse strand, counting down.
ATAGAGGACCTATCACGGTGTTTATTCACAACCTGCGGCCGAGTTAGCCTTGAGTATGTGCTTGCGAATGTACCGCTGGGATCTCTATCAGATTGCGTTGACGTTCCCGGCGGCGTGCTCAGCCACTTGACTCGCCTGTGTATTATCTACTTACGGACCGAGTGAACGTAAACACGAACAGCGCGATCATAAACGCACCGACGAAGCCCTCAAGTGCAACGAAGAGGCTCACAACTGAGGATGTCGTCTCCGGTTGTCCGATGAGTAAGGCAACGAACGACTCCAAACTGAACGTGACGTATTTTGTGGCGCCCTCATACGGGAGTGATATCCCGATCGTTGCGTATAAAATCGCAAAGACACCGACGACACTCATCGATGCTACGACTGGTCGTAGCGGGCGTTCGCCGTAGCCACAAGTCACTGCCAGCGTAAGGTTCCCTAACAGCTTTGTTGAGGCTTTGAGTGCCTGGAACCCCGGGAACGTTTCACGTAGTAGTTTCAGGTATCCGGCCCGACGGTGTCGGAGTTCGCGGATGTGGAATTCGGAGACTGCGCGGCTTTCTCCAACCTGTTTTGCGCCATTCTTCGCCCGGAGATATGTATTTTCACACTCCGATGGTGATGCCTGCTCGCTGTGGAGTTGCCATTCCATCGAGACGAACACGTCGAGATGTTTGCCAAAGTCAAACCCATCGAAGGTGGTCTTATTAAATCGGACAGAATCGACATTGCTGTCACCAATCTCTAGTTCGCCGAGCGTCGCCTCGGAAAAATCATACTCTACGGGTTCCGAACCGGTTGCAACGCGCCCGCTTATCGTCTCGCTCCCAGTGAAGTTCAGTTCAATTGGTCCGTTATCGACGGAGATGTCGGTCGCAACTACCGCACCCGCCATCGTGGATGACGCGATGTAGACGTTGCCATCGATACTCGCATTGATCAAATTCAGTGTCCCCTCGCAGGTCAGATTGCGAAAAACAACGGCAGCGTCTTGGACGCGTCGGTCGTCAACTGCGATGTGTTGCCAGCGCTCATCAACATCGGTATCATCAACGAAATTATCACTCAACTCAACCGGACCGCCGAATGAGACGTCTCTAAAGGTCGCGTTGCCCAAGAACCGAGTACTTGAAAAAACAGCCCCGCGGCGAAACACACTTCCAGTAAAGTTCGCAACCGCTGCGAAGGTTGCCGCCATAAAGTCGGCCGCACCGTCAAAAATCATATTCATCGCGAAGATGCCGTGGTCAAAATTAACGCCGCGGAAATTCGCCTCGCCCGCAATAGTTGTACTACTGAACTCGGCCCACGCACCAAACGTCGCGTGGTGGAAATCAGCGTACTCCGTGAACTGAGTCTGCTGGAACTCGGTTCGTTCGGCGAAAGTCGTGTCAACGAACGTTGTCGAACAATCGAAAACAGCACCGCTTAGCAGCAGGGGCTGCTCAAAGCTGGCACTCTGAAATGAGGCGACATCGTTGACAGTCGCTTCGCGCAGGTCTACCGGGGCATTCGAAACCGCATCGATGGTCCGGTAATCAACTCGAAACTCGTCGAACACCGCGCCGATGAATTGCGTTCGCTCACCCGTCTCAAACCGTGTGCTGTCGTTTTCCAGCCGTGCGTAGTTCCGGAGATCAGATGGCAGTGGACTTAGACCTGGGACCTGTTCGGTGCTGCCAGTGATGAGCCACACACAGAGTTCGGCAGTATCCTCAAGCACCGCCGAGCCGTGATTTGGTTTGTGCCCCAAGTGAAATGGGCAGAAATCATACCCATCGTCCGGTCCATCAGTCGGTGTGAACTTGTGATGCGGGCATCGCCACTGACCCGTTTCTGTTGTCCTCAGAAGCGATTCCTTTTCGGGTTCGAAATAGTCGGCATTAAGACCGGTCGCAAACTCACACCGCTCTTCTGATGGAGCAGCCATACCCGTTCCCATATGTAGCAGTGACATAATTCATCCGGACCATCTTGGATCAGTGCAAACCCAGTAACGGATCACTGATCCGGGAGGCAAACCCCGAATACAAAACCAGTTTCGGGGTGCTGACTACACGCTCTATATTCAGCAGGCGGTTCTCGACAGGATAGCTACAGAGTGGGTATGGGATAGCGTTCGTCCGTACTGACCGACCCCCGTGTCCGGTCGGCGGCGACGAAGGTATCTGCCATCGCTCGAAATCGGACCAACAGCCCGTCCGGGAAGGTAAGTTCCGGTGGTCTTGGGGCCCCGCCGAGCAACAAGCGGACTGTAACACCGTGCTCAACAGCAGTCGCAACCGCCGCTCTGACTTCCCGGTAGATGTCAACCGGTACGGAAATCATAACCCAGCACCGGGCAGACTCGATCGCCTGCTGGATATGTCCGAGTGCTACCTCCCGGCAACGGGCCATCGTCACGCGTCTGTCGGTCTCCTGATATAATAGTTCACGCGTTTACTGACTGCTACGTCGAAGATAGTGTCCTAAGAGTTCCACCGGATGAGCCTAAAGAAATCCTCAAACCGGGTTACACGTTAGCGACTGGAGGAACCGGGTTTGCTCCCGCGATTGTCAAGCGGATTCCGGAGGCTCACGGTTGGGACGTTACGGTAATTGATGGGTATGACGGAGGTGCTCGTTTCTATAGTAGCGTTTGCAACTGGTTGCACATCCGACCGCACGCCGTCGTGCGATCGAGTGAGCGAAGACTTACAAACGCTACTATAGTGTAACGATGCCAACCGAGTGATAAGTAGTCCAGCCGTCCGTCGCGGTTTCCCTACTGATGCAGTGTTCCGTCGGGTGAACCCACTTATTATAGGCAATAACGAATACATGGCTACAGCATTACCCACATAACATGAGTAAGCGGGGGGGAGAACCCGAATCGAGATCGGTCGTCATAGCCGGGGGAAGCAGGAAAGCAACCTCACTCGTCTCGCAGGCCGCGACTGACGAGATGCGGGTAAATCAGTTTAGACACGCAGACGCCGTGCTACGTCAGGTTGCAGGTAAGTCGGTTGATGCGATCGTTGCGGACGAGTCAGCGTGGCAGCCTATCCTTGACGCGGAACCGGACCTCCCGGTTGTGCTCCTTGCAGCCGACGAGACGCTGGTTGAGACAGCGATCAACGCAGGTGTTTCTGAAGTCGTGCGACTGTCAGACCCAGCCGCAGAGTCGTTGCTCGCGGCCCGCTTATCACAGGTGATTGATACACGCCAGGACCGTGTGGATCAGGCGCGAAGACAGGAGTGGCTGGAGACGCTGATGCGTCACTCCACGGACTCAATGAGCGTTCTCGATGAAAACGGGACAGCAATCTACAACAGTCCGGCTGTCGCAGATCAACTGGGATACGAGCCAGCAGAACTGCGAGGACAGAATCTGTTGGATCAGGTACATCCGGACGATGCCGCGGAGGTGCGGACGACATTTACCGATCTTATTGAGAAGCCGGATGGCTCCTACGCCACAGCAACATACCGCCGGCAACACGCCGACGGTTCCTGGCGCTGGATGGAAACGGTCGGCAACGTCCAGCTTGATAATCCCCGGATCGGCGGGGTCGTTGTCAACCGTCGCGATGTGACGGAACGCGAACAACGGCAGAGACAACTTCGTGATCAGGAGGCATACGTAGAGAGTCTATTGGACGGCCAGCCGGACGTGTTCTACGTGTTGGACACGAACGGGTTTTTCCAGAAATGGAACGCCAGATTGTCTGAAGTGTTGGGATACGACGACAAAGATCTCACTTCAATGCACGCCGTCGAGACGATTGTGCCTGAGGATCGCGAACGGATTATGACAGCGATGACGGCCGTCTATCAGGAGCAGTCCACACAACAGCGCGAGTCGGCATTTCTGACAGCGGACGGCGAGCGGATTCCGTACCAACTCAACGGCGCCCCACTGACTGACAGTGACGGAAAGGTAATCGGGTTGGTTGGAACGGGACGTGACATCTCCGAGCGGGTGCGACGTGAGGAACGTCTCTCCGTGTTGAATCGGGTGTTGCGTCACAACCTCCGGAACCGGACGAACGTGGTGATCGGGCACGCACGCACACTTGCAAATTCGGTTGATGATCCGGACGCTGTCAAGCGAGCGAAGACGATCCGGGATGTTGGGTCGGACCTCAATCGACTTGGCGTGTTGGCTCGAAAGGTCGATCAGGCGCTTGACGGCCAGTCGGACCAGGTACCGATGGACTTAGACGAGGTCGTCTCACGTGCTGCGACGGCGCTGCCGGAGTCAGCCGACACGAGGATCGCGGATCCGCCGGACGTACAATGTGAAGCACTGGCCTCTCTGTCGGACGCACTCGAAGAGGTATTTGATAATGCCGTACGCCACAACCCGGCCGATAACCCGAGTGTTACCGTCGCATACGAGATTGACCCGGATCGAGTGACAATCGCTGTTGCGGACGACGGACCGAAGATTCCAGACCACGAAATGGCGGTGCTCGACGATGGGGAAAGCCGACTCAAACACGGTGGGGGATTGGGCCTGTGGTTCATCAACTGGGTCGTTGACGCCTCGGGCGGTGAGTTATCGTTCGATGAGAGCGAGTTGGGTGGCAATTGCGTCTCATTGCACCTCCCACGTGCGGAGAAGGAAACGAGCAAAGAGGGCTGAGTTGGTTAGCTTTCGTCTCACCTGCGAGCATAGACCCTGTATCTCAGTACGTACGCAGAGTCTCAAACCTGATTCGGTAGTGAAACGAACACCGTGGCAACTCTCCTGTGACATTGTGATTTCGTTTCCCGCTACTATGACAGCACCCCCGAGCATCGGCATTTCCTCGCAGAGCCAATACTCAGGCCTTCACCTCGCAGAGCCAATACTCAGGCCTTCAGCGGATTTTGATTCGGCAGGTTGGTTACCGGTGCTTGCCAGTGCCAGAGACCAGCCGTCACGAACCGCGTGCTGATACTGTCGGCTATAGTCGCGTGACGGGTTTCGACACCCCGGGGTGTCGAAAATCTTCACGTAGTTACAACGGTCGCGTTAACTTTGGCATCGATTCCACCAGACAGCGAGGGCTTGGAGCCAGGATTCTGCTGTCGTCGGCTCCACGTGACTGAACGTATTTGAAAATGAAGAGGTTCGTCGTTTTACTT
>NZ_JACKXD010000008.1 GCF_014212355.1 Halobellus ruber | reverse complement strand
CTCGGGAGTCCGCTTGCGCTCCACAAACGACAAGTCAATCCACTCGATACACTGACTGAGGCGGTCGAATTCTGTCATAGACACTCAGAACTCGTCCGCCTCATCCTCTAAATTAACGCGACCTCGTGATTCGCACTTACATTCAAGACGAGGGGTGTGTGCCAGAGTCCCCGATACTTTGCAGAGGTAGAAGCCCGAGATATTCATTCAAGACACGGGGCGTGTGCTCCCGCGGGAATGTCAGGTGAGGTCATCAAGAGGAGAATCTGCAACATCTACCGGCAGTATTACATCCATTTTTATTACGTCACTATATGCTGTTGCCCCGCTCAGTCGTCGGCACTCACCGCACGGAATGCGGTGGGCTGTTGGCCCTTTGGGAGGGTGCAACTAATTTACCGCTTCTTTGAGCGGGGCATTCCACTCATACCTATTGTCCATGAATACGGCCTGAGTCATCGAGATCCCACTCCTGACATAATTCTTATTTACCCGGGGTAGATCCTCGAGGGCAGCACCAGCAGTCGGTGCTATAGAGCGACCACAGGAGACGGGCAAACAATGATCGAGACAGGCATGACTGGCCATCCAAGGCCACGATGCAGAGGCACTGACATTCGACCAGCCGGAAGACGGTTAACCGGAAGATTGGCACGTTCAGCTGATCGGCCCGGGAGAGACAACCCGTTCATAACCTCTCTTCGTCAATTAAGAGGGCTGAAGAGTCGCTTCGCCCTCTCCCGAAAGCGATTCCCTAGGGGTTGGGGGTGACCGATGCGACTCTACCCTCTACGCGATGAGGAGTACCAGCTCGACCACACCTCTTCGAGTTCAGACGATCCACCGATCTGGTGGCGTGCCGAGAGGTATCTCCGTGAGAAATTCGATCTGGAGGAAGACCACGGGTCATGGTACGATGCCCGGACGCGCGAAGGAGAGAAAGTCGAACTCAAGTCCTGCCAGTACCGATACGAGGACGGACAGATAGGTAACTTCAAGATCTGGTTTGAACAGCTGACGAAGCTGTTTCGGCACGATGGCTATATCGCCCTGTTAGTCTACGTGCCGCTAGATCCCCCGGCAGTACTCGCAACACAGCTGCTGCCGAACTACGCGATATCGACCGATGGAGCGGTATCGTTCAAGGCGTCACACCCCACGATGGACGGGAAAACGCTCGTCCAGATTCCGTGGACAGAGGCAATCCCATTAGACGCCATTCGTATGGGGTGTCGCTATGAGTTCCTCGAACACTACTCGGACAGGGAGTGCGAAGACACGTTCTATTTCGACCCGCCTGTTGGCTCTGAGTAGCTCAACGCTCTCACAGCCATCCACTGCTTTTCGTCCACTCCATTCGGGATGGAGCAGATGAGACAATCCCTGCACTACAGAGAGCGTTGCCGCTTAGATGCCACTTGGCTACCAATCTTTTTGGGGCAGACACGCGGATTTGGGGTGTGTCAATAAGACGGGCTCGCACTATTGATGATCTCTATGACGAAGTCGACGACTACGACTTGGTGTTGACGACAGATGCGCCACTCAGTCAGGCTCTGAACCGACGGATAGATCGCCCCCGGCTCGGGACATTTGCCGCGACACCGCGGATGCTGGCTTCCGGGGAGTTTCGTCCACGGGACGACCGGCAGCTCTTTCTCGAACTCATCGACGCAACCGACCTGAATTGGAAGCACGCCGCGTACCTCCTCGAGAGCATCCTCGGCTGCTGGGAGGAGACCGGAGACCTCCGTGCCATCCTTGAATACGACCAGTTCGACACCCGCGCCACGCGCCGAGCCATCGACGTGATCGATACTGCCGATAGTGCCCACAACGACCTCACCGAGTACACGATCCCAGAGGAGCGGTCTGTCGCCGTCATCGGCGAAGAGCAATTCACGGCACTTGACCGATCTGTTCTTCCCGACGAGTACGAGACAGTTGACCCATTCGGTGGCGACGACTTCGAGTTGCCGGAGTTCCATCTCTACGAGTCCACGACCGACATCGTCGACACCGTCGTTAGCAACGTGACGCCCGAGAACGCTGAAGACGTGGCCATCATCATGGATCGGGGCAGTGAGTACCCCGCGCTTGTCGAGTCCGCACTCGAGGCGAACGACATCCCGTTCTATGGCGGCCCCGGCTTCGCCGACGACGAGAGCTTGCGGACATTCATCCGCTTGTTGCGGACGGCCCACGCCGATAGACACGCGCGGCTGGGCGACGTTCGACCGATCCTTCACCATCTCGGTATCCGGCCGTCAGTCGAGGACGATAACAAACGCCTGCACGAACTCGATCATCCGGAGATCGAACCGCTCCAGCAGTTCTGTGAAACCATTCACGAGCAATCAATCGACGAGGCACTCTCCACGTTCGAGACGTGGTGCGATCGGTCGTTAGACGCCTTCCGCGAGGAGTTGGATCGGCTCGGCGTGCGGCACGCTACTGTCGGGGAAGACACGCTTGACGGTATCGAGTTCTACCTCCAGTCGTTCGACGTCCCAATCGATCGGGACGACGCGGGCGTTCTGCTTGCGGACGCGACCGCGGCCGCCTACGTGGATCGACCGGTCGTGTTCCACCTTGGGATGGACGCCGACTGGACTCACCGCATTCTCGATCGACCGTGGATCGACGCCGATGCCAAGGATCGCCAGTACCTCCGGCAATTCCAGTTGCTCCTGCAGAACGGCAACGAGCAGTACTTCCTCGTGCAGGAGACGAGTGCCGGCGAGCCAGTAACACCGTGTCTCTACTTCCATGACTTGCTCGATGCGGAGTTCGACACCTTCGGAGACCTTCCGAGCACGTCCCACACTCGGTTCACCGGTCGTGATGGGGACGGATTCGAGAAGGAGCCGGTCGACGCTGAGCCGACGACCATCGAGACGCTCAGCCCGTCGAGTCTGAGCACCTTCGCCAACTGTCCGCGCGATTATTTCTTTGACCGCGTCGTGACCAGCCCCGACCGCGATCACTTCCAGAAGGGCAATCTCTTTCACGACTTTGCCGAGTTCTACGTCAACCATCCCGACATAATCCACACGACCGCCGGAGACGAGCTGGTCGACCGTATGCTGGCCGGGATGCGCCCCTACGTCGACGACGTCGACTTGGAGGTGCTACGTACGGAGTTCGAGATCGGTATCGATCTCATCCAGCGATTCCTGACCGAGGAACCTCCGACGAAACGTGAATACGAGGAATACGGGCATCGCGAAGACTCGAATTTCTTTGCCGATCACTTCGGCCAGCCGATCAATTCGCCCATCACGGAGCGATGGTTCGAGAACCCTGCCCTCGGCGGGGAAGGAAAAGTCGACCTCATCCACTCTCCATCGCAGTTGGTCGATTACAAGAGCGGCAGCCACACGTCGGCCTCGAAGGTCGTCGACAAGTCGGCGATTGATGAGATCAGCGACGAACCGGATTTCCAAGCCCTCCTCTATCTCGCTCACCACCGGCGCGTCCATCCTGACGAGCGGATTCGATTCGTGTTCTTCCACTTTCTCGAGCTGGTCGACGAGGAGGTGGTCGGGGAGGCTGCCCTCGAAGACGCGTTGGCTCGGGTCACCTACCATCCCGAACCGTTCCACGAGTTCGCCAAGCGACGGGCGGCGTTCGACACGCTTCGAGAAGGCGTCGCCGAGAGCAACGACCGCCGCAAGACGCTCGAACGAATGGGCTACGATGTCTACGAGACGTTCTTCGACCGCCACGACTTCCCGGACGTCGAGGACACGGACGCGCTGCTCGAAACCGACTTCGCTGCCGAGTTCACCGAACGCGCGAAGACAGAGGTGGGTGACTACGTCTACGTGGACGATGGAACAGACTCGGCGCTGAAGGAACTCCACAGACTGCGTGGTCGAAACTACTTCGAGGACGAGGTGGATGCCTTCGAGCGGTTCCTGCAGGAACAGGTCGAGCGAATCAACGAGTATCGTCGCTCCCGGTTCCCCGTCGGCGATCCGAACGTCGACCGCGTCGATCACCGCGACCTCATTCAAACCGATGACTGACTTCGAACCCAACGACAAACAGCAGGAGTTGATCGATGCCACGAGCGGCATTCACGTCGTGGACGCGGGTGCCGGCACGGGCAAGACGTTCACCATCACGCGTCGGTATGCGAACCTCCTGCAGCAGGACGAAACCGAACCGGACGATATCCTGCTGATCACGTTCACGAACAACGCTGCAGCAGAAATGAAGGAACGCGTCGTCGCGAACTGCGACTACTCGATGTCGGCGCTCCGGGACGCGCCCATCAACACGTTCCACGGACACTGTCACGAGTTACTGCTCCGGGATGGGTTCTCGGCTCCGACACACCTCGGGGTCGACGATCGGATCACGTCCTCGACGCGCCTGCTCGAAAACGAGGTGGTCGAGGAAGACCGGTTCCGGGAGTTCATATCGCAGTTTGCCGACGAGCATCCCGAACATCACGACTTCCTCCGTGTCCTCCGGGAGAACACGTCGCTGCTGGAAGTGATCCGCGAACTGGCTGCGAAAGGGATTTTCCCGACTTCCGATGGCTGGTACCGGAACGGAGAATCCTATCTCGATGGTGATTTCGAGGCTTTCGAGGAGCTATTCGAGACGGCAAACGAGCCGAACGAGGGCGCAAACGGGCCGACGCAGTCCGATTTGCGCGATGATCTGAGTGGATTCGAGCGTGACCGCTGTTTCCTTCCCGACGCCCCGGCCGAGTCAGAACTCCGGGACAACTACCCGAGTATCGACCACGAGTGGGCCGACCGTGCCTTCGACGAAGAGCGAGACGCGCTGAAGGCATTCGTCCACGACATCTATTTCGAGTACATCGAGTTCGCACTCCGCCAGAACTATCTGAACTTCAGTTTCCTCCAGATGTTCGCCTTCGTGTTGCTGTGTGAGGATCACGCGTTGCGGGAGTCAGTGCAGTTCGACCACGTGATGGTCGACGAGTTTCAGGACACCAGCGAAATTCAGTTCAAGCTCGCCCTGTTGCTCGCGGGAACGGACAACCTCTGCGTGGTGGGCGATTGGAAGCAGAGCATCTACGGGTTCCAGTATGCCTCGGTCGACAACATCCGTCAGTTCGAGGAACGCCTCGGAAACTACAAGCGGGAACTCAACAGCGATAGCGAACGGGTCGCGTTTCCCGTCGACGACGTGACCGGGATCAAGCTGGAGAAGAACTACCGCTCGACCCAGTCGATACTGAACTTTTCGAGGCACAGTCTCGGCTTGCCGGCGACGAGCAACGAGGAGGTCGACCTCGATATCGAGGACGACATCACACCGCTGACGGCCACCACCGACCACGACAACTCGAATATCGAGGCGTTCACGAGCGACGACGAGTGCGAGGCCATTCTGACGCGAGTGCAGGAGATCGTCGGCAATCGTGAGTACGCTGTCGAGGGCGAAGACGGTGAGTTGCGTCCTCCTTCTCACGAGGATATCGCGGTCTTGACCCGGACGCGTCGGTTCGGTCGTGAGCTGCAGAGTCACGCCCGTGAGTACAACATCCCGGTCGCCTACGAGGGCGGTGTCGAGCTGTTCGGCACCGAACAGGCGATCCTTCTGCTGGCGTGGTTGCGCCTCCTCGAAGACCGGCATTCAAAGCGCGGATGGGCGGTCGTGCTGGAAGAGGCAGGGTACACACTTGACGAGGTCAAGACGATTCTCGAGAACGAGTCGTATCCGTCGAATATGCTCTCGTTCCGGGAGCGGCTCGCCAGCGCCGAGACTGTTGGGGGGATCGCGCGGCTGGTGTTCGATCGATACGGCTTCGAGGACGCCTACGCGGATGCACTCGTGGCGGTATTGCAGGGAACGTTCGACAGCACGACCCACAACCGCGGGGCCATCGTTCGCTTCATGGAGCAGAGTCTGGAGGCCGACGCCACCCACGACGTGGACGACAACCCCGGTGGCGACTCGATAACCGTCCAGACGATCCACGCCGCGAAGGGCCTCGAACATCCGATCGTCATTCTGGCGAACATCAATCAGTACAGCTTCCCGCCGTCGGGTGGCGGAGCCGACAGAATTCGCTACGAGGATCCGGTTGGACTCCGGCAGACGAAACACTACGCGGATGCTCACGGACGCCCTCACATCTACGATAACTGGCGATATCGCATTCTCTCGAAGTGTCTCAACCGTGATTACGACGAGGAGCGCCGGCTGATGTACGTCGCGATCACCCGTGCTGAGAGCCACGTTCTGTTCTCTGCGGGTTCATCGCCCAGTCCGCTCTTCGAGAACCTGCCGCTGGAGCCCGAGACGGTCGAACCCGATGTGGAGGCGGCAGGGACAACGCGGACGGAACAGTCCCGGTTGCAGGTATCCGTTCCAGTCCCCGACATACCGGCCGGTCAGTCCCCACACTCGCTGATGGACGACCGCGTGTTCAGCGATGTTGACGAGGGTCGGGGGATCGAGTTCGGGAATCAGGTTCACGACTTCGCAGAACAGTATGCCGAGGGAGCGGTCGTCGAACCGTCGAACAAAGACGAACGGCACGTCGCCGAGTTTTTGGACTCCCTCGACGGCGAGTTGCGAGCCGAGGAGAACGCCTACCTCCCGGTGACGGTCGGGGAACAGCAGGTGACCATCTCGGGGATCATCGACCTGCTCCACGTCACCGCGGAGCGGGTCGACATCGTGGACTACAAGACCGACCTCGGTCGCCACGCCGAATCGGAGTACCGGAAGCAGTTGAGCGTCTATTATCACGTCGTTCGGGCCGCATTTCCCGACTCTCGCGTCACGACGGCTCTCTTCTACACTGCTGACGGCGACCGCATCGAGATTGATCCCCTCTCGAAGGACGAGATTGTCGACTTGATCGATCGGGACTATGCCGAAGCGCAGCCCGACGGCGAGGAAGAGCCCATCATTCGATAGCAGTACCTGAAAGAGTACGACGTGATTTATCAGGAGTTGGACTGAATGACGTGACAATGAGCGCGGGTAACGACCAACTCCGAACCGAACTCGATCGCAAATTCCAACCACCGATCGACGTACTGCTCGATCCGTCACTACTCGTTGCTAACCGCTCTCTCGAACGATTGGCCGACTCGACGGTCTTCGCATCTCAGACACAGGCTACACTCGGTCGGACACCCACGGAACCTCGTCTTGGAGACTTGTACGTGCCCGCAACCTTTCACGAACTCCTATCGAGCAAGGAACGGTCAACCGTACAGAAGACGGATGTATGGGACTTCTACCGTGGACAGGCCGAAGCGGCATTCCCAGACGATGTTGTCGACCTTCTCGACGAGAATGACGTCGAGACCTACTCCAGTGAGACAGCTTCGGATGACCTTGAATGGGCAAACGTTGTTGACGACCCTGATCGGCAAGAGCGGTTGCTGGCAATCCTCGACGAGGAGTTTTCTTTCCTGCACTCCGGCGAACTCGTGTTGTCGAGGACATCGGCGGCTTTCGAGGCGTTCCGCGATGCGGGGGTGCCAACAGTCGATGTGGGGAAGGCAGAGCTGGCGCCCGAGCTACGAGAGACTCTGATCGACGTTGGGTATCGGGATCCGGCTTCCGTCTGTGCGTTCGGCGTTTCGACCGCCGGGTCAACCACCGATGCTCTGGCGGGAAGCGTTCTCGCTCACCCTTCAGATGTTCTCCTCTATCGACTGGGGTACTAACCGCTCAATCGTCACAGCAGACTGCTCCCACTGTTTGCTTCCCATCTAGTTCAAGGGGGTTCTCGGCTGTCAGTTGTTGCCCACATCTGTCGCAGGCGACTTCTTCTACGACGCCGACACCGAGGGCGTATCCGTACGATTTCGAGATTGTAGTCTCGTCAGCTCCAAGCGTGAGATCGAGATCGCCACGTTCGTACGAAACTGCTGTCGCAGCCACCGGTCGCAAACGAACAGTGAGGGCGTGGCGCTCCTGTATCTCTTGGCGCTTGTCGGGGAATCCGGCTTCAATCTTAGTGGTCAAGTCGTCCAATTCGGAACGGAGATCATCCCGTTCTGCTCGGAGTTCCTTCCGCTTCCGGAGTGCCTCGACGCGTTCCTCCTGTTGGGAGGCAGTGTCGATCGTTTCGGTCACGTCCTCTATTCGCGTCGTCAGGTTATCGATCGCATCCGATAGTTCGTCACGTCGCTGGCGTACGAACTGACGATACTCGTCAAGCTCGACCTCGGCGGCACGTGTCGCCCGCTCGCGAGTCTCTCGTACTGTCGACGATAGCTCGTTTTCGAGGGTGGTATATGCAACATCGAGTGCGTCCGTCAGCTCCTGCTCGTCGATAGCCCGCCCCTCGTCGAGTTCCGGTTGTTCGTCGTCGGTCAACTCAAGATACGTGTCTGCGAGCCGGGGACGCTCCTCGTGATCGTTGAGATCGATCGCGACGGCGTGAAGCTCTTCCCGCTGATATTCGCTGACGGTCTCGATTCCAACGTGAAAGAGCGCACAGACCGCCCGCCGGTCGTAGTACGGCGTGAACGTCTGATCCACAACGTCGACCGGGCCATCAGTCAGCCACGGCGGGAGCTGGATGTCTACCCGCTCGCCAGTTAGCGCTAGTGAACCAGTGGGGGTTCGATCGGCCGCTTCGTCGAGCAAACGCTCTACGAAGGGACTCTCTGGGGCGATGGCAAAGACTCCCTCGTCCACATCGTTCGGATCGTCGATGATCTCCAGTACCGCCCCATCCAGTTCCAGATCAGTGGGGGCATCCTCGGGGAGGCTGACCGTCCACTGGCGTCCTTCCTTCGTAATTTCGGCTCCGAGAGACTTGAGGTAGGTCTCGGTGAATCGCTCGACAGCCCGCTCTGTGACCGCGAGGGCGGCGTCAGTCATCGCTGGCCCCCAAGTCGAACCCCTCGAAGACACCGCTGTTGAAGTCCTCGACCTTGTCGGCGAGGTCGCGCTGCTCCTGCAGGTCGACGGCCATCGCGTCGAAGTCGTTCTCTAGCTCGATCTCGGAGTCCGCTTCGACCAGCCGCTCGAACACTTCGTCCTCGAAGTTACGACCAGTCTCCTCCAGCCGAGTGAGGATCTCGCTCAGTTCACCGACAGACTGCTGGAACAGGTCGATCTTGTGGTAGAGCCGTTCCAGCACGTATTCCTCGATGGTATCTTTCAGTGCGGTGTTGAACACGTAGACCTCGCGATCCTGTCCGATCCGGTGGATGCGCCCGATGCGCTGTTCCACCTTCATCGGGTTCCACGGCAGGTCGTAATTGACCATCACGTTGCAGAACTGGAGATTGCGCCCCTCGTTCATCGCGTCCGTCGAGACGAGGACACCGCCTTCCTCCTCGAACCGCTCGACGATTTCCTCCTTCTCGTCGCTGGAGTGGCCACCGTGGAACGGATGCGTGGTGTAGCCCTTGTCGTCGAGTGTCTCCAGCAACTCCTGTTGGGTCGCCCGGAACTGCGTGAAGACGATCACCCGGCCCTTGTCGACGCGGTCTCGAGCCTCGCGAGTGATGCGCTGGACGCGTTCGAGCTTGGTTGGCGTCTCGATGGCGTCGATCCGCTCCAGAATCTGCTTGAGTGGGGCGACGTGCTCGGGTTCCACGTCGTCGCCTTCGAGTTGGCGCTCGACGGTCTGTTTGAGTGCAGCGGGACTGCTGACGACCTCCTTCTGGAGGGTCATCAGGACGAGCTTCTGGCCCTGACTCTCGCGGTACGCCGTCCGAACGTAGTCGGTGACTGCCTCGTAGAGGTCGCGTTCCTCCGGCGACGGATCGAAAGTGTGCGTGGTGACGTTGCGCGGCGTGAAGTCGATGTCCGTCTCTTCACGACGATTGCGGATCATCACCTCGCGTAGCCGGTTCTGGAGTTCGTTGCGGTTGACCAGCGACTCCTGCGAGGAGTTGACGAAGTAGTTGTGGAACGCCTCGCGTGTGCCGAACAGGCCCGGGCGGAGGAGCGAGATGATATTGTAGAGGTCGGTGACGTCGTTCTGGATGGGGGTCGCCGTGAGGAAGAACGCGTAGTCGTAGGAGAGCTTCTCGAGCAGGGCGTAGCGATCGGTATCCTCGTTCTTCACGTAGTGGGCCTCGTCCAGTACGAGGACGTCCCAGTCGCGGGCGAGAACGGTCGAGCGGTGGCGGTCGCTCTTGGCGGTGTCGATGCTGGCTATGATGTGATCGTGGGCGTCGAAGCCTCTGAAATCGTCGTCGTAGTTGCAGGTGAAGTCGAGGCCGAACTTCTCCAGCATTTCGGCCTGCCACTGTTGGGCGAGCTGGGCCGGCGTGAGGATTAACACCGCGTCGTCGGTACCGCGGTAGTGCATCTCCTTCAGTATCATCCCGACCTCGATGGTCTTGCCAAGGCCGACCTCGTCGGCGAGGAGTGCTTTCCCGTCCATCTCGAAGAGAGCGCGATGGGCGGCGTCCACCTGATGTTCGAGGAGTTTGACGTTCTCCTCATCGAGGTGAGAGAGCGAGCGGAGTTCCGAGTCCGGTTGGCCGGCTTGGAGGCGATTGGCCTGTACTGTGAGAAGGTGCTCTTCTAACGAGGACGTGTTGGTGGCTCGTAACACGAACTCTTCGGTATCCTCGTGGCGGAATTCGACATCCACGAGGGTGTCTTTCGTCATCTACTCTCTTCTGGCTACCCGCTCGTTTGTATATCTGTGGTGAATAGACTATACCGTATTTGACTCCGATCTAGAAGGGTGACGATAGCGAAGTAAAGGACTCACTCTTTTTATAAAGGGGTGAGATGCGCGAATATGAGTCTCACTACGACGTTACTATCTGGTGCGATTGGAGGGCTCGTCGCCACACTCGGCTCAAAATGGCTCTGGAGGTTCTATTCACGTCCAAAACTGGCTTTTGCGTCAGGGATCATCAAAGAGGGAGAGTCACACTATGAAGAGCCGATGACTTGGGGGAGATACCGAGTGGAGGTGTCAAATAAAGGTAGATCAGTTGCTTCTAATTGTAAACCGAGAATCCGACTCATTGGTTATAGAGAAACGACTGAGGAGCGGCCAGACGTTGCTCCAGAAGGGGGATTCAAGTCGTACGAAGTTACGGTACAAAAGAAATATATTGTCGATATAGTACCAACTTGGAATGAATCTGATTCTCCGACGAGAATTAATTTGAATCGTGATGAGTCCGCACAGTTTGATTTGTTCTATGCACACTCCGAAGCTTCACCACCAAACGGTAACCATACCATCATTCGGTTTGGTGACCGAAAGGATTCAGAAGATTTCGAAGAGGGCGACGATATATGGGAAACCCGTCCTATTCGCGTTGAGACCTCGAAAGACGGAGATTTCACTCAACCGCTCGTAGATACGGAACCGCGAATAAATGCGGACGATTTTAGAGAGATCGAATGGGTGGAAAAGAAGATTCAGATAACTTCTGCCGATACGGAACCTTTGGAAGGGGAATTAGATTTCAAATGGGATGAGGTCATCCCCGTAGTCAGCGTAAAGTAGAGATTTTCAGAAGTCGCTTAGTCGCGACTCCAGAATGTTCCGGTAGGTGTCGTCGCCGGTCGCATCGGCCAACCCTTCGCACAGCTCGCGCAGGTCGTCGGTAATTTCCCATTCGCCGAGGTACTCGGAGACGGACTTACCGTGTTCCCAGCGGTAGCGGAGGAACTGCGCCTTGTCGAGGTCGGTGAGTTCCTCGTCGCTGTCGACGCGCGACTGGATATAGGCGATGCGTTTCTCGTCGTCCCACGTTCCGAGTGTGAAGCCGTCATCCATCCGGTAGAGGCGCATATCTTCCATACGTTCGGGGGTAGCGTTCGTCCCGCGGGAGAGCTTGTTGAGGTCGTCGTAGGACGCATCTGGCGTCTCCAGCAGGTCGAGGAAGACATCGATTTCGCCGATGTCGCTGCCGTGCTGAATGACGCCATAGATCTCGTCGACTACCTCCTTGGCAGTCATCGTCTCGCCGGCGCGTTCGACTTTGCCGTGGTGCTTCGAATACTCGTGGAAACATCGTCCCATCTCAACGACACCGATATCGCCACGAGAGAGGTCGCGATTCTCTTCGAGGCGCTGTCGGGTCTTCTGAGCAGTTCGGTAGATGTTTCGGCGGAGACTATTCCATGAGATTGGGTC
Source organism: Halobellus ruber (assembly GCF_014212355.1). Lineage (NCBI taxonomy): Archaea > Methanobacteriati > Methanobacteriota > Halobacteria > Halobacteriales > Haloferacaceae > Halobellus > Halobellus ruber. Next base: position 55,955 of record NZ_JACKXD010000008.1, on the reverse strand, counting down.
ACGTTCATTTGCTGGCCGAGCGACTATGATAATATCAAAGGATACTGCTTCACCTTCGAAAAATTTGTGAGTGTCAGCAGAAATGGGGTAAGTTGCGGTCACCTCAAATCCCACATCACAAAGTGCAGACAATAACTCGCCCCAAGATTCAACGTCGCTGTGGTGATAGGTAAAAGCCAAAACACCATCTTGTTTGAGTGCTTTTGAGGCTGTATTGAATGCCTGCCGAATTTCGTCTTCAAATTCAGCAGCTCCCTTCTGAGCAGCCGGATTAGCTACGATACTTTCGGCTCTGGGCGTTTTTTCTGGTTCAAATACATCATATTCGTCTTTCAAAAGAACCCGTAGCCAAACGTAAAAGAAGTCAGATAGTTCCGAATAGATCACGTTGTCATAATATGGAGGATCAGTGATTACCGCATCAAATTCATTCTCACTATCTAACTTTCTCATATCTTCGCAATGCACCGATGCGCCTTGCCCAATCTTCTGACTAAAGGGTGATGACTCAGTTGTATCACCATCCTCAATATATCTTTCAGTTGGGTTGTGTGCGTACTCTACCCCGTTAACCACCATCTCCCATATTGATTCAAATGTCCCCATCCCATACTCAGTACCCCAAACGTTACCCTCGACCGGCTGTTGGGGGGGATCAAATGAATTCGACTTGAAAATATGATTAGATTTGTTGGCGGACGACTGATACGGAGTCATCATCGTATTTGTTCGTAACGCATCTGATAATGCTAAGAGGAGATATTCAGAAACATTTTGATTTTCAATATCATCAATAGACTTTAAGATCTTCGCGAGAGCCAACAGCTGGCGGTCGTTGAACATATCTTTCCACTGTTTAAATCCATGCCTGAGGACATTATGACCGCCACCGATACTCCCCTCAAACAAGGTGCTATCTGTCTTGATTCCGGGCGGAATCCTTTCGTCGGGAATGTATCTCTTTAGCTCATCCGAATTAGCCCATTCTTTTGATGCTTCCTCATATAGACGAATATCCTCTTCTTCAACCGCTTTGTAGCCTTTAACCTTTGATTTGGACAGCCCTTTTGAATCGCAGGTGGGGCAATAATATTCGACAGCATAGAGCCGTTGGTCAAATCCTCCCTGCTCCTGAATACCATCTAGAACTCCATACTTTTGTCCGCAATCTTGGCAGATGTATCCCCTATCAATATTGCCCTCTGAAGGTGTAAACTGGTGATCGCATTCGGAGCAAGTGGATTCCTCTTTCCAATCCTCAACGAATACGACAGATTCACACGCCGGACAAAGGACATTATAGCCACCTTTGTTCTCGTATCGCCCTTTCCCAACACGATAATCCTTATAGAGAGGGACGGTTGACCCGCAAGAAACGCAATCCAACTCCTTCACCCACATATTGTACATCACATCTGCCATATGATCCCCATTAGGGCAGGGAGTCCGATAATATTCAAGAATATCCTCAGAAACGTCCTCTTTCACCTGCCGAAATGCCTCTTCTAATTCATCTAAATCAGTTTGGCCAGCATCAATCTCTTTCTTTGTCACGAACCACGCAACCGGATTTAAGTCATATCCCACCGATTCGGCACCAAATCGAGAAGTCTCTACTAAAGATGTACCACCACCCATGAACGGGTCAAGGATTTTTTTATCCTCTACGCGGACATCTTTCGGATACAATTTCCATAGACTTTCAGGATTAGCGAGTTCCACACTTTCCAAAAGTTCCTGTATTTCACCGCTGTTACTCCTGTAATCACTGAGCGTGCCATTCTTACCCGGTTCGTGAACCGTGATGTCTTCGTAATCATCTAGAAGAGTGTAGAGGGAAATAGCACGAAAGACACAACCATGCCGTCTTGCCCACCACTTGTGCATTGTGTAAATTGGTCTATAATGGCGCTTCGCGCGTTCCTCTTTCTCAGCAATCTCGTTGACGCGTTCGATAGGAAATCCCTTTTCAATTGGCAGTGTCTTTCGCTCGCTCTCATCAGACTGCCCGATCTCCTTAGACATTGATTGTCTCTTACGTTCCCCGGCAGGGTTGTATATGTTTCTGGTCTTTGACTGCCGGGTTACGAAACGAAGAACTCGGTATCACTCTGCCGCCATTCAGGGACGATGTTCTCCAATTCCTCGGACTGTATCTCCCCCGGTCGGTTTCCGAATACCCACTCTACGTCGTTGAGGTTCAGGTACGGTTCCTCAAGTCGCATTCGGAGCAGTTCTTGGAGAACCTCTGCCTTCAGCAGGACGATGTTGTCGATGTCAGTGTTCGTTCGTAGGTCACGAAGCGTCGATTCCTCGGTGTCTCGGAACGAACTTGAGACGATAGCGAAGTAGATGTGCCGCTTCCCCTGATCGCGGAGCCGACGCGTGTGCGCCTCAATGTACTCCCGGATCGTTCGATCGTCCCGACCAATTCGATACCCATCTTCCCGCTTCTTGGCGTCGTAGATGACCGCGTAGTCGTTCCGAGCCGCGATGGCGATCCCGTCTGGATTACGCCCTGACCCCTGTCCCAAGATCTCAGTGTCGAACCCGAGCATCTCGAACAGTCTACCGCATTTCTGTTCGAAGACGACCGCGAGATCTGTGTCGACCGGTGCGTACCGGTTTACAGCCTCGTCAGTCCCGGCCGCCACCTCGTCCAGATCGGCCACAACAGGTGGAAGATACGGTTTGTCGACATCGACGAACGTGTCCCTTTCTTTGGTTTCTCCGCTTGTCTCCTCTTCCTCAATTTCAGACTCATCCCACTCCTCGTGCCAGTAGATCGCATTCGAAACGTCTCGGTATTCAACGGGAGTCTCTAACCACGTCGACGCTTCCTCCCGGAGATCATCCATCGTCCCGATAAAGTCCACATAGCTCGCTCCGTACGATTCCTCCATCTCGAATAGCCCCTCCTCCTTGAGGTACTGCTCCGTCGTCGGGTAGTACAACGGCCACTCGTCCGGTTGCTGGATGTGCCAGAAATAGCTGAGGAAGAAAATCGTCGATTTCGGAAACGGATCAGAATCGAGGTCGTTCTCCTTGAGCCGCTGTGTGTATTCGGCGAATGCGTCGATCGTTTCGTGGGCTTCTGCATCACTCTCCGGTGGCTGGATGACGTCTCGGAGCTTCTCCTCTAACTCGGACTCGTCCGGGACGGCCTTGAGCAGTTTGTTGAAGTGCATCCCGCCGACGAACCCGTCGAATCCCCAGAGCGGGTGTTGCTTGTTGAGTCCGTTATTCCGGTTCCGAAACTCGACAATGTCTACTTCACCGTTTAGGAACTCGTCGATGAGTGGCCCGAGGTTCTCTTCAGCTACCTCGTCTCGCGTACGGTTGTGGTCGTCGTAGTACTCCTGAGCCTCCTCACTATCGGCGAAATCTCGAAATACCTCATCAGGAGATGTCATTACTACCCCGGTAGACGGATCGTGCGCAATTAAAACCACGCAGGCAGGCTATGACCAGAGAGCCAGTCTTTCTCAACTACTCCGGACTTTTCATCAAACGAAACATCCGCTTCGGCTTCTGAGAGGCGGATACTTGTCAACGCCAAACTGTAGGGAATGTCGAAGTACTCGGCGACTTCATCGACTGTGCGAGATTGACCATCGAGATATTCCAAGAATCGCCCCAGATCGGGTAGCTCAGATTGACTATACGACCGTATCACAAGAGGGAAAGACGTGTTCAAGCCCCGAGTTGGTAGGAGAACAGTGTCTGGAATACCGTGTCTGGCGTGATGCACTGTGAGATTCATTCGAGTCACAATTCGGAGGAGGTCAGTCAGTATGAGCAACGAGTACAATCTGTTGTTCTCTCTCGGGAGTAATAACCCGTGAGCGACCCGATTTCGGATATTCCCACTAAACATCTGCCCGACTGGTTTATGGTACGCATAGCGAAGGTACTCCTGAAAATCCGCACTCACGTACTGGTCTAGCTTTGGAATGAGACTCCCGAGTGTCCGCGTTCCAGTCCCCTCTTCCATAAGCGCGTCTACGTCCTCTCCCTCTTCCCGCAGTAGATTGTACAAGATCGGTTCGATTCGGGTAGCACCGAGATGAATTGCCTCAACATCATTACCGTCAAAGACGTTGGAGATGAATCGCGTGAGGTACCACTGATTCTCCGAGTCCAGATCTGGAACCCCGTTAAGGAAGGCGTGGATCTCTGCCTCTGTCAGACTGCCAGTGGAGATAAGCGTGCTAATCACGTTGACAATCGTAGATATAGCAATTCTAGCTTCGATCGCATATCGTGCTGAGAGATCTGCTTCGTCAGGGTCAAACTCGATTAGATGCCCTTGGAGAGAGTACATCGTCTGAGTTATTATATCGTGGATACCGAATGATTCCGTGTCCTTAGTGTAAGTTGGAATGAGTTCATCGTGAGTCAGGAGCCAAAACAAGGCAGCATCAGAATCGTACACGTCCTTGATCTGCTCGAATTGGCGAACGAATTTCCCTACGCTAGCCTGATGAAGATACCGTTGGTGGGGTGAGTCTATGGTCGCACCCTCACGCTTCAGTTCTTGTGCAGCGGATTGAACAGCGGAACGTAACCGTGATTTCCACTCTTCTTTTTCGTCATCCGAGAGGCGATCAAGTACAGTCTGGTCTTCGAATGCTCGAACAAGCTCGTGGGCTTCAAGGGAGGGGCTTCGCTCCGATTGTAGATCGGCATTGAGTCGATAGGTGTCGACATACCTGTCTTCTAGATCTGCTGTCGGTATGTTCAGTATCTCTGCCAATTCGATGGTAGTCGACAGAAGGCTCCGCTCTTGGGAGAACTGCTTCTGATTGCGTAGACGGTTGGCCTGCTTAATACACAATACAAATGCTCGCTTTTCGTGTTGTCCCTGTGGGTTGAGAATTGGTTCGTTGTCAACGAGCAGTTGCAGCGCCTCAGATAGATTTCCGAGATGGACATCGGACGTATCGGTGATGATCTCGATCAGATCAACGGCTCGTTCCTTCTCGATGGAACCTGCGGAGTTAAGCTGGTTTTCGAGATCGGTGATCCTCTGAAGACAAAACAGAGCAACTGAATTCCACCCTCGTGCAATAGCATCTTCGTAGGCCTGATCGAGTAAGGAAATTGCAGCACGGGCATTATCATAGGCGTCTCGTCCACTCTTTTCGTACCACTCAGTGGCGGCTCCAGCCGCGACTAACGCTCGACTATTCGTACTTGTATTCTCTATCAAATCCCAAATCTTGTACTGTGGTGATTCACCGAACGCCTCCGCAACCTCAATCCAAACGAACACGGAACGGAGAGTCGCCTTGATATGGTAGTTCTGGTCGGGATCGGACTGGGCTTCTTTCCAGTGCTGATCAAAATCAGAGGCATCTGGAAAATAGAAGGCATGTTTATCATCATTAACGAAATGGAGGAGCATGTCTCGGACGTCTCCCGCTTATATAATAATCTCTTTGTCGAGATTGACCAATCCCCCACTGTTCCCATCGAGGATTATGTGTGTGCGTTGAGTCACAGTACTTAAGCGGTCAACATACGGTGTATATGACATCAGATGGCCAGTACGGAATCTCTCTCACAATCAATCGCGGACACGGTCACAATAAGCCAAGAACTCCGAGAAGAGGGCGAAATCGACGGCCAAGTCAAGCTCTATAACGTCGATGAAGACGACGAATTCGAGGCCGACGCGTCCACTTTCTTCGACCGGACGCTGATGACACAGGGACTCCGCGAGGGGTTCGTTGACCTTCGAGATACGCTCCGTGGTGACGCGAACTACGGCACGCACATCCTCTACGGGCCGTACGGGAGTGGGAAGTCCCACCAGATGGTGGCGATGTACCACTGCTTCGCCGATCCCGAGGCCGCTGGCAGATTTGGCGACCGCCACGTCGACGGTTTCAGCGATGCGTTGCCCGAGGCCGAGAACTCGGAAGCGGTCACCGTCTCCCTCCAGCAGCGCCAACCGGACTACCTATGGGAGCCTTTCTTCGACATCCTCGACTACGAGCCCTCCGACAGCGACCTCGATCCCTACCCCGACATGGAGACGATTCAGGAGGCGGTCGACGGGCGCACGGTCGCCTACCTGATGGACGAACTCGAGGACTGGTTCGAGCCGCTCAGCGGCGACCGCAAGAAGCGGAATCGTGGCTTCCTGCAGGCTCTCCTCGAAACCGCCGATCTCGACGATAGCGACATCTTCGCCATCGTGTCCGTCCTCCGCAAGGGCTCGGAGGTTCACAACATCCTCGACCGCGAGAACGCGTCCGAGGTCAATATGAGTAGCAAGGTGAGCAAGCAGGAGGTCATCCGCCACCGCCTCATTGACGACATCGACAAGGGTGCAGTCGACGAGATTGTCTCGGGGTACGTGGACGCGTACGCCGACAACGACCACGTCCCGGATTCCGACATCCCGAGCGACCTCGCACAGAAAATGCGGGACACGTACCCGTTCCACCCCGTTCTCCTCAACGCCCTCGAGACCCGCTACTACGCGGACGAGGGCAACCAGAACACGCGGGGGATGATCTATCTCTTCTCGAAAATTCTCACAACTGCTGCGGATCCCGAGGCCGATCCAGACGATGAGGACGCCTCCCGACTCATCGAGGAGACCGACCTCGTCACGCACGGCGACATCGACGCCGTTCTGTTCGACGACGAACTGACCCGGATCAATATCGACCGTCCGGGCGTCTGCATCGACGACATCCGCAACCGCGTCGATCCCGATTCGATTCCCTACGGCCGGCGCATCCTGAACACGATCCTCCTCTACAGCCTCAAGCCAGACGAGGGCGAGGGCGCTGGCAAGGCCGAGATCGTGATGGGCACCTACCAGACGGGAGACCTCGTCTCGGACATCGTCCTCAACCTCGAACAGCTCTACGGCGTCGCGTGGTACCTCCACAAGCTCAACGGCAAGTACGCTATCCGCGACCGGCAGAATCCCAACGCACTCATCCAGAACAAGGCCGAGGACGTCGACGAGAAAGTTGCACTTGGCCAGATCGCGGACACCGTTGAACAGGTCTTTGGCTCCGACGCGTACCCGGTTGGGTTCACTGACGGCGACCTCAAGCAGGTGCCTGACAACCGGGAGGTCAAGGTCGTCGTCAAGGTGGATGACTGGACGCAAGAGGAGGTCGAGACCGTCATCAAGAACGCGGACGGCAGTCCCGGCCGTGAGTGGCGTAACACGCTCGTGTTCGTCCAGCCGGCCGGCGACAAGGCGATCGAGTCGGGTACGGGCTTCATCGAGAAGGCCCGCTACATCGAGGGTGCCGAACGCGTCCTCGAAGACAACTCGCTCGATGACGAGATTCGCTCGTCTGTCAGGCGCCAGCGCGAGGACGAGCAGCGCGAACTCCGCGATCGCGTCGAACTCGCCTACGGCGAGATTCTCGACGGCGACGACCTCCTGAACGAGTTCGATCTGGCCGCCGAGATGGATCTCGACGTGTTCGTCTCCGATGGCGAGCCGCTCAACGCTGGTGACATCGCCGACAGCGTCGCCGCCGAGGGAATTGACCTCCAACAGCATATCTGGGGGATCGTTGACGACCTCCTCGACCGGCGAGGCGAGGCCAGCATCGAAGATGTCTACGAGCAGTTCCTCCGACAGCCCACCTACCCAATCCCGGGTAGTCCGGGCGACGTGGTTGATGCCGTCGTTGATGCCCTTGAAGACAAGCCAGTGATCACCCACGGTTCGAACGGCTTCTCGGAGTCGCTTGAGGGGAGTTCTCTCGACACGACGCTCCTCCACGAACGTGACGTCCAGCGGTGGACGGCCGATGATGTCGAGCAGGAACTCCGCCAGCGATTCGGGAGCGGTACCAAGTCAGTCGATATCGGGAACTTCGAGCTTGAACTTCTCGAAGACACCGAGATATGGTTGGAAGGTGACGGCCACGACACCGTGATGACCGCTGCTGGCCGGCTCGCACAGGACGGCCAATACGTCATCTACAGCGGCACCGAGATCGTCACGAAGGCCCAGTCCGACGCGACGATCCGCGATATCTCCGAGGCTGAACGTATCGGTGCGTCCGAAGTTCGCGAGCGCATCGACGAAGCCCTAGAGGACAGCGGTCGAGCGAACACCCACCGTATCCTCGAAGACATTCGACGCGACGAAACCGTCTATCTCCCTGACGGCGAGACCGAGCGTGCGTTCCGCGAGGCTGTGACGGACTTCCTCGTCGATGACTACCTCGTCGACATCAACCGCGAGTACGCTGACGGGCTTGACAAGCGCGATCCGACCGACGTTACGCTTGTCCCCGTAGTTTCGGATGACATCGCCGAACAGATCCTCGACTACATCGAGGGGCTCGATGGGGGCGACGAGTTCACGGTTGGGAGTGTGGCTGACCGGTTTGATGCGTCGGTCTCGGAAGACGCTGTCCAGACGTTCCTGCTTCGAAACCTCGGACGTGAGGCGGAGCCCGAATACGTCATCGCCTCTGACGGCTCTGGCGACCCGACACGGTGGTCACCGGGCTACCAGTTCCGCATACCGAGCGGTGGCTGGCGGTTCGTGTTCAACGGCGACGACGCAGCCGCGCTGCGTCGGAAATGGCGAGAGGAAGAAGATTCCGGGGAGGTCACCTACGGCGAGGTCAGGTTCCAGCTGACCAATCGAATGGGGATTCCCGGGCCGCTCCAAGGTACTGCAAGAGTTGAGGAGACGATGACAAAGCTCACTCTTGAATCCGGCGAGGACTTCACGAAGGTGCGCGACCTCTTCGAGCGTATGCCTGACGAGGCATCAAACATCTCGGTCGAGATCAACTTCGAGTAACGATGGTCGAACACGGCAAACTTCCCGGCGAGTATAACATCGTCGTCGAGGACGAGTACGATCTCTTCGATCACCGAGTGCCGGTCGAGGAGTTCGAAGAGATGCTCCGCGAGAACGATGTGCCCGACGAGGTGTGCGTCGTCGGCCTCGACGACCTGTTTGGCGACGACGATGCGGCGAGCGAGCTGTCGACGCTGATGGATCGCAGCGCAAACACCCTTGAAAATCGCAGTCCACTGCCGACTATCCAATTCGCCGTCGAGGGGTCGTTTCAGCGACGTCAGCGGGACTTTGAATTACAGACTGGCGGTGATCTCTACCGGCTCAGCCGCGTGTTTGGGCCGCAGATTGAGCGTCGGAGTGGTGGCTGGCTCACGGCACCATTCTGAGGTGCCTGCTCAGAGCAACCGGAAATCGCCTTCGGCGGAAACGTCTGTAGGCTTCCCGTCTTCACCACGCGTCACGAAGTACAGGTCGATTCGCTCCTCGCGGTTCTCGCGACGAAAGACCGGGACGCAAGTCGTGAACTCCGCCGACCGTTCTCGGCATTGCGTCTCGATTTGCCGCCGCGTCCACTTGCCATCTTGTTCGAGATCGGAGCGCGACCGGTACTGTGTCGATAGCGTGTCCGCGGCCGCGTTGATCACACGAAGCGAGAACTCGTGGACGTTGCTGAAGTCGAACGGCCCATCCGGGTCGGTCAGGCGATCCAGTGCGGACGCGTCGTGCTGATCGAGACAGAGAGCGTGCTCCTCAACGGCACGGTAGACGTCGAGGGCGGGATACACGTCAGCGAGCGCCTCGTGCAGGTAGTCACGGACGCAGGCGTGGTATCCATCGAGCGAGAAGTGGTCGCTGTCGGGCGAGATCACCTGTAGTTCCGCCCCGGTTTGGGCGACCGTCCGCGTCCGCGGCTCACCGAGCGGTGTCAGGAAACCCATCCGTGGCGTATTCAGCAGGTACGCGTAACTGAACAGCCGCGACCGCGAGCCGCCACTCTTCACCGGATCCTTGCCCTCGGCGTAGTACTTCGAGTCGAGGACGGCCAGCGTCTCGTCGCCCTCCTCGACGGCGTGATCCGGTTGGTGGAACACTTGTCCCTCCTTCTCGAAGGGCTGGAGCGTTGGCGACCGGACGGCCGAGACGTTCGCGGTCTGGTCGAGCCGGTCATAGGTCTTGATGGCGTCCAATTCGTCCTCGATGGCGACCTGCGAGTACTGCTCGAACAGCGACTCCATATTCAACACGTAATCCACGACCAGCTCTCGGTCGCCCTCCATCGACGGCGTTCCAAGCGAGGAAGCCACTACCGCCTTCGCAACCTCGATGGCCTGTCGATAATAGTGGCGCTGCTTGGGGAGGTCGTGGAGAGAGAAGCGTCGGTACTCGGGAATGCGTCGACGGCCGCTCGTCACGTCCAGCTCCTCCAAGTGGCGCACCTCCTGATGCACCTGCGAGAAGATGTGATAGTACGCCTGATGGTCGTACTCGTCCTCGTACTGCCGGAAGAGCCGAAGAAGATGTGTGCCCGCGTAGTGGAGCAGCGAGTTGGCCGCGTTATCGTAGTTGACCTCCTTTAGCAGACAGTGCTGCTGGGCGCGGCCCTCGGCCTGATTCACCAGCGACTGCTCGATGTCGATGACACCCCGGGGCTGTTCGAGGTCAGCACGCCGTGTCTCCAGTCGCCGTACGAACCCGTTGCGGTGGATGGTCTCCAGCCCGTTGAGGTAGTTGATCGCCAGAATCAGGAAGACGTCCTCCAGATCAACGTCCTCAGTGCGGAACTCGTCGAGGGGGATGCCGTGGTACTCAACTGACCGCTTCCGACCGTGTACCGCCAGCAGCATGTCGAAGATGTAGTCCCAGTCGATCTTCGGCTCGATGCGGAGCTTCGACCGGGGCGTGAGGCTGACAATGCCCACGTTGTCCCGCGCCGTCACGTGCAGTACTGGGCCATCGACCCGGACTTTGACGACCCGGTACTCCTTGTCGCGGTCATCGAGCGACTCCTGCGTCTTCACGAAGACGTTGTCGCTCTCCTGCTCGAAGGAGGCCCGACGGAGCTGGTCGTCGATCGAAGGTGGACACCCTTCGATGCGGATTTCACCGCGCTCGGGCACGCTGAACGTCCCGGGCTGGTAGGTGTACGATGCGTCCGGATCGGAGATGCTCATTGCTCGTAGGTGCCCATCTGACGGCGTTCAGCCTCAAGCTCCCGGCTGGCGAGGTCGGCCGCCGGCGCGAGATCGAACATCTCGAAGTCGTTGTCGAGTGCCCGATAGTGCTCCTCGATCTGCTCGATCTGCGGGAAGGCCGCGGAGTTCAGCAGGCGCGGTACGATGAACGTGCGGAACGCTTGCCCGACCGCCTGCTCGGGGGCGTCCATATACAGGTCATCGTCTTGGAGAGCCTCGCGCAGGAAGATCGTCACGTCACGGTAATGCATCGGCCCGAACCGCATAATCGGGCCACGCGAAGCCTGCTCGGAGCCATTGTTGATACCGTCGTAGTCGGACTCGAAAAGCTCAAGCAGATCGTCGTTGCCGAGGAGGGGGATGTCCCCGAGGTTGTCCTCAAGCCAACCTTCGAATAGTGACCGTCGGTCATCGTCCTCGTATTCGTCGAGTTCGACCATCGCGAATCGCCGGGTGATTGCATTATCCAGCTCGTTGACCGTCCGGTCGGACATATTCATCGTGCAGATGATGCTCACGTCCTCGTCCAGCTCGATAGTCTCGCCGTCGTCAGTCTCGATGAGGGTCTGGTTGCGATTTTCGATGGCCGTGTACAGCGGCCCGAAGATCTGGGAGATATCGGCCCGGGTTATTTCGTCGAGGATGACTGCGTAGGGGATGTCGAAATCGCGAGCCCGCTTAACACCTTCCGAGACAGCACCGAGTTCAGTCTCGTAGTTCAACGACCGATAGCCCGAGGAGCCAGTTAGATTTGGCCCGATACCCCCGATGATGTCCTTCGCTGTCCACGAGGGCGTTGCCGTGTGTAGTGAGAAACCGACGCAGTGCTGGAGAGCGAGCTGTTTTGCGAACGTCGTCTTCCCAGTCCCAGTCGGGCCATAGAGGACTACCGGCTTGCCCGTTCGTAGTGCAGTTCTCGCGTTCCTCTCGACATCATCGGGAACCAGTATCTCTTCTGGAGTGTCGTCACCTCGAGTGATGACTGTCCGCTTCAGTTCCTGTGACGCAAGAGGCGATTCGAGGACAGCCTGCCTGATCACTCCGACTCCTTGATCGCCCTCGTGATGGATGTCGAGTTGCTGTTCGCGGATCAGGAATTCGAGAACGCGTTCATCGCTCGCATCACCAATTGCTTCGACAACCTGATCCGGGACTGCTCGAAGGACATCGAGATTTTCCTTCGCCTCCTCTACAGTATAGTCGCCCGAGGAATTACTCATTTGTTAGTCGATTTCACGCCTGTCTCATAAAAGCGTATGTGGCCCCCAGTTACAGCCCTCTCGCTCGCCAGAGATGTCCCCTGATTCTATGCTTCGAAATCGTCTTCCGTATCTTATGTCGGTTAACGAAGACTGGTTACGGAACGCCGCTTTTTAAGGATCCCTCTAGCAGTGGTGGTTTGAGGGTTCGAATCCGTGGTGCAACAGGGGCTAGATGGATACTATTTAAAGGCCGCATTTAACATATTATTTATGAATTCTATTGCTCCTTGAGGTCATCTGGTACCCCTCAAAAGCATAAGTATTATTGTGGTCGTGTAAATTATCCTAGAGGTTTAACACCCTCGCCACAAATAGAATGCCCACAGATCGATGACTCAGGAACGCCTCGCTCGGGTGCAGGCGACCATTCGGGAGGTACCGACTGACGGAACAGTCATACAGCGGTGTTACGAGGATGCTCCGGAACACCAAGCCAAGGAATCCCTTCCCGTCGATTCAGAAGACAAACCGCTGCTGATAGAATTTGATGAACGCTTGACCCGGCATAAAAAAGACAGATATCATACGACTCTTTTGCAGAAAACCCTCGCTTTCTGTAGATACCGAAATCCGCCAACACCGAACGGGTACGACGACTCCGCTCACAGCATCTCGCTTGAAGCACTTTTAGAGGAACCGAGCGCAGCAGAACGGTTCGTGGATTGGATCACTCAACACAAGACCGAAGATGGCGATCGAATTGCGCCGAAAACAGAGTCGCATTATCGAAATATGGTTCGGCAGTACGGCGATCTTATGGGAGATGATGGTCGACCGAGCCACGTCGAAAATATCTCTAGCCTCTCTCCACGACAAAAAGACACCGATCCAACACCTAAACGAAGTAATATTCATTATTGGGATGAGTCAGTCGTTCCGATCTTGGACTCTGGGAAAGTTCACTTGCGAGATAAGGCACTGATCGCAGTCGCATGGGACTCGGGTGCTCGCCCCTCAGAAATATTTAGGATGAAAGCTGGCCATCTTTCCGACCGGGGCGATTACTTCTTATTCGAGGTGGAAGACAGCAAAACATACGATCGAACCCCGCACCTGCAGGTCTCTATGCCGTACCTTCGTAAGTGGCTCTTGGAGGTTGACAAGATGACCAACGATGTCAAACTGCCGACCTCGCCTCTGTCCCTCCCTCCAGACCAGCCGGTATGGACAAAACAAAAAGACTCCGAGAAACTGAAGGAGTCAACATTTGAACAGCGTGGTAGTAGAATCGGAAACCGTCTCGGATATCGTCGACCAACAAATCTCAAACAATTTCGAAAAAGTCGAGCGAGCATACTCGCTGCGAAAGGAGTCAACCAATCCACACTTAGAACCCGATTCGGTTGGGAAGCTGGATCATCCGCTCCTGCACACTACATCGCGAGATTCAGCGATGAAGCGAACCAACAGATCGCAGATATCGACGGTGCGCCGATCCAAATCGCGGAGGACTATGTCGAGCCCTCGCCGATCAAATGCTCCAGTTGTGAGCAGTGGTCTCCCCAACATTTGGAGGCCTGTTTCTGGTGTGGCTCGAACCTGAGCGGAGACGAGCAAACAGGGGACTCAGAAGTGGAGAGACTGCGTAACAAAGCGGAGATGAATCATGCCGCCAAGTCGAATCTGAGAGAACGGATTAGTGACTATGATGTGAGTGCTAGTTCGATGGAAACCGCTCTTGATATAGTTGAGGCGATGGACTCCAACCCCGAACTAACGAAAGAGAGTGTCGCATTCACCTTGATGACCGAATACGATGGGATCGATATCGATCGCGTGATGGAATTGTTGGGCGAGGGAGAAGATGATCTTCGAGCCGTTTTCAAGGGCTCGTGATGTTCATCAGCTAGTCTTTTTCAAATCTCATCTCAACTCCTCTCGAACTTTTTCGTCAAGGTCTTCGAACAACTCCAACTCGCGCTTGACGAGATCGATATCAGGATCATCGCCACCTTCCAGAAGGATAGCAATCGCAAGCGCACGGAGTGTTCTATCACCGTTAAGCAGGATTTCCATAAGCTCCTCGCGGTGTTCGTCAACGAACTCTTCCGGACTTGAAGATGGTGAGTTCGATTCAGTCATCGATACCTCCAACATAGCAATAGCCTTGAGACAATGGGCAATCGGATGATGCGCCTTTCCCCTGTCCGCTGTCGGCCTCGTTCTTGATCGATTGCGAGTGCATCGCTGCCGGCCGAGATCTCCCGATCGGATATAAAACCATTGCAGAATTAGATGGCATAAGATCGTTGTAGTTGTCCTTGATCTGCCCTATACCAGCGAGTTCATACCAGCGAGTTCTACGCTGATCAATGATTCAAATGACTCACGGTTCAGGCGCTCTACACGCCCGAAGAATCAGACGACGCTAAGAACGGCGTCGGGGATATGGTGCGCGGTATACGAAATGAACTCGGCTACACATATATGCCGGTCAAACAACGACGTGTCATAATGGAAATGGGGAGAATTCCGCGACGTGAGCATCAGCTACAAGTGCGACGAGGTGATCTCCGCCGATTTCATTAAAAAGAGGCTGGACTTCAGAGATCTACCGTTCAGATCAATAGCTACAGAATCAGCCATCTGTGCGACATTTTCAACAACCAAGAGGAGTATTCATCTTTCCCTTATCGATAGTTGGAAGCAAGCGCGAGATTGGTAGTTCGTTCGTAATCGAACACATAGTCGATAAAGGCCATTCACCACGAGCGGCGGCGACTCAATTCAACGTTATCTCAACACCATTGACGTTATTCAACACTCTTAGTTGCCATCTTTATCATCTGCGCTTGACTCTGAGTTGGTGTTGTTGTCTGAATTATTGTCGGAGAACTTCATCGAATATGCCACGGAGATGTCGTTGGTGGATGGCAGCATATTCCCATGACGTAGTCCCATTCTCCCTCGAATAGCTTCTCGGGAGAATCCCTTGCTCGCAAGGATCATCCCATACGTCTCGCGGAGATCGCGTGGTGTCACTTTTCGGTCGATACCTGCCTCATCTGCGACAGACTTCACTCGGCGTGCAACAGCATCACGAAGAATCGGAATCTCCTCGTGCTTAGAAAACCAATCTCTCAACAACTCACACACGGGCTCTGCTTCAATCGGAATCTTCCTAACGGAGTACTGTGAACTCGGTCTCCACCGCCCCTGTCGGTTGTTCCGGCACTCGTAACAGGGTCTCTCGCGCGTGCTCTGATCTTTCTCGCCGTCGCTAGTGCCGATACCTCCAGTGCATTTCTCTTCTTGGGGTACACTCAAGACCGTCACTCCCAACTTCGGTTTTTCTTTAAGCCAGTTGGCCCGGAGATGACAGAACTCACCGTTCCGGAGACCAGTATATGGAATCGTCCGAGTTGTGAGTTTCGTGAGAGGGTCGTTCGTTGCCTGAGCGGCGCTATCAAATGCCTCAAACTGTTCTCTGTTCAGCGGGCGAAACTCCCGTCCGGGCGGATTCTGCTCACCCATAGATAGGCGCCATAGGCGGGAGTAAAATAAATTCTGTGTGAAAGGTCTGTGAAAGCATAATCTATATGGTATTGAAATTTCTGTTTCTGGATCTTCTAGTCCCATATTTTTAGGTTAGTGATTGATTTACTGACTTTATAAAATAAGAATGTTTATGGTACATATCGGTACCAAAGTTAACATCCGCGACGAGTGGACGTGCTGTGTTCAGCGTCGATAACCCCGTGAACCACCCTTTGTCGAAATTAGCATCATACGTTGAGTTCACCTGACTCGATACGCCGAATATCCGTAGCATGAGGATGTTCTTCGACGTGCTGCTGGTCGATTCCGCTGATGTTGTCGTAGACCCACTGCCTGTCATCGGGGTCTTCGATAGACCGATAGTACGTTTCCTTCTGCTCTTCGGCAAGTTCCCCGTCAACCTTGCTTCGGACTGCACCCCCGATCATCCCACTCAGGAACACGCGTTTCACGTGGTCGAAGAGATCGGGAACCAGTTCAGCAGCGTCGGCTGGCGGTAGCTCTTCGCGATATTTCTCCCGCACCGGATCGTCCTCGTCGGTGATGCCGCGATAGATGCGCCACCAGCGCGGGGGCTCGTTGCGTTGCCGGAGCGAGCATTTCGGGCAGTACTCCGCATCCATGTCCACGATGGTGCCGCAGCGAGGACACTCCCGGTGTTCGACGCTGTCGCCATCGTCCGTCGGCGCGAAGCCGTGCTTTCTCAAGATACGTTCGGCCTCGTCAATCTCTGTGACGTGCTCATATCTCCCGTGCATCGGAGTGCCCTCCTCCCAATCGAGGATCTGCTCGATGTCTTCCTTGCTGTATTTGTCGGAGGCCCGCATCTCGCTCGCGCGACCGTGCTTGAAGGTGTGCGGGCTGATGTGCTCGGCATCGATCTCTTCGGTACGACGAGCGATCCGCTTGAGTTGCTGGTGAACGCTGTGTGGGTGCAGGTGCTCGGAGGGTTCATCTTGCGGGCGGATCCCGTGGAAGAGAGGAGCCTCGGGATCGTCGGACAGCTCGTGTTCCGATAGCCAGTTGTCCAAGTACCCGCGTGCGAATGTGATGGGTTTCGCCGAGTGTTCGGCACCCTTGAGACCGGTGACGTAGGCGCCGGGAACTTGGACGACGCCGTATCCCTCGCCCTTCGGCTTCCAGTGCTTGATCTTCAGGGAGGCAAGGGCGGTGACGCGACAGCCCGACTCCCAGAGAACGGTGTACATCGCCTTGTCGCGGATGCTTTCGCCGTCGATGAGCGCAAGCAGATCCTCGCGGCTGGGAACTGTCTCGATATCCACGGCGGCGTTTTCCAGTCCGACCTGCGGATAGTCGATTTCCGTGGCAGTCTCGACTCGGTCGTGCGCGAGAAAGTGGTTCCGTACGGTCAGGCAGTAATCTCGCTCGTTGCTTCGTGCCCAGTCGCGTTCGATGGACATCTCGGTGATCAGTTCGGTCACTTGCTCGGGCGTGAGATCGAGGAGACGGTCGGGATAATCGTCGCGTCCCTCGCGACCCGTCCACGTCGTACCCTCGTACTCCACCTCGTCCAGCCCCTGCAGCTGTCCTGCAAGAATGCGGAGATCCCGAGCGTTGTTGCGGATTGTCGCCTTGCTCCACGACGGCTTGGTGCGCTGGTTTGGCTTCGGGCTCGCGATGTTCCCTCGCCGCCCCTTCCGGACAGTTTTCAGGATGTCCGAGCGATTTGGTTCCCGAACGGTGCGCCGAACGCGTTCCACCTGTCGATCGGTGTATTCCTCCACGCGACCGGGGTCACTCCCACTGGGCATATCGGCCCCAGCGCCCACACGACAATAAATGCCGGCATAGATTCTCTAAAGCCCGCTAAGACTTTCTTCTATCAGAAAGCGAACGGCGATAGAACCGCATATCATACGACCGGTTCGCGCGGATGCCCGCCATCGAACTGACGAGTGCATTACTCTCAACTATCTTTGCGCGTGATTCTCGCCCAGCATTGCGTTGAACAGGACGGCCATATCTCGGTTGCGCGTTTCCGTTCCGCCAACCAGCGTGGCCGCACTCTGATCCATATCCGCAACCAGTCTCTCTACGCCCTCCTGCGGGTCTTCCCACACGTCGTTCTCGATGAACTGCACGCTGGATTCGCACGCCGAGATCATCAGCCACCTTGCGACTACCTCGGCATCCACTTCGTCTCTCACTCCGTACTCGGCAACAAGCGAGACGGCCGCATTCTGTGCGGCCTTGAAGAGTTCGTTGATCGTTGCGGGCGACACCCCAAGATCATCGAGTTCCTGACGCGCCTCCGCGACGCTCTCGTACGGAGGTGAGTTTCTGTCCCTGTGCCACCGCTGTTCGCGATAGTCGCGTTCGTTGCACACATTCACTCGTATAGCGGCCAAATTACTTGAAATCGGGCTTTCCAGAGTCTGAAAGTCCATAATAGTCCTGAACTGATTGCTTGAGTCCGACGGCAGTTCTATCACAGCCACGCCTCTGGTGAATATATGGAGGACGCCCTGTCGCTTGACGTGTTCACTGAGGCCATCGCTGACGCAGTACCGGCGGTCGACCGCAACACAACTGGGCAGTACGGCGATGGGCTCGGGTCAGAAGACGAGGAACGTCAGGTGGAGTTGCTGCTTGACCATCTCCGCGAGACGGACGACCGCTACGAAGAGGTTAACCGCGAGGTGCCGTATCCTGATAGCAGCGAGAAATGCGATCTTGTTCTGCCGAACGGGATGCCCGTGGAGGCGAAGTTGCTCCGCTACTGGCGGGCGAACGGTGACCCGGAGCCCGCTATGTACGGCCACGTGTTCAGCCCGTTCCACCAGAACACGCTGCTAACGGATGCACGCCGCCTTCATACGTCGGAGTTCAGCGGACGGAGTGGATTGCTCGGACTGTTCTACACACGTGCCGACGACGATCCAGAGACGGTAGAGGCGCTACCGGAGCGGTACACGGCGGGAGAGATCGCCGAGAAGATCGTCCGGGACATCGAGCACTGGTATGACGAAGTTAATGCCAATATATGTATGATCACCGAATTCAACCGCCTCCAGCACTCTATCCATAAAAAAGGTGCAGTCATCTCATGGCTGGTTGAGTGAATGCGTAAGGTCTGCTTCTTAACCCCATCACCAATTTTCTTCAATATAGCGAATAAGGCGCAAATGAATGATCGGAGATATTTTGGGTTCATATCCCAATAATGATATATCTGTTACTGATTCTGTTAGTGATGAAGAATTAGCTGTATTGAAAGCGGTACGCGTTTCGGGAACTGAAAGATCAGTTGAATATAGGCTGAATCACTCAGATCAGATAGACCGTTTCATTGAAAATGACCTTGACCTTGATTCTGAGATAACTAACATCCAAGAAGCACTATCAAATTTAGAATCAAAAGGTTACGTAGAGTATCTAGGCCACGGAGAGTGGGAGATCAGCGATGAGGGGAATGAGTTGCTACAGGAGGGGACAGAGTCCGATATTGATAGCCCAAAAAAAGTGGCTTCGAGATCAATCATACATCCAAGATCGTCACTACTGAATTTAGCAGCGTATTTGCTCATTCTGGCAGTTTCGATATATCAGGCATCACAGTTACTGGTAACGGGTAAACTCTGCCAAGATGTTGGTAGATTCCTGATATTAGCAGTATTAGTGCCGCTGTTGATAACCATTTCAATCACTCATATTTTCCAATATGGGAGCGTATTGACTCGGTTCTTTGTGTCGAATTTCATCAGAATGGAAAATAAATTTGCGAACTTCGACTCTGAGGAGAAGGAAGAAGCATATGAGGAATCTGAATTTGATAAGGCTCAACGAGCAATGGCCAACACCTTCAGGTATTGGGGATTCTTATTTATACCGGCAGCTCTTGTTCTGATTTCTCTGATAGATATGTATGGGAATCTGGCCAACCAGTCTTATGGGTTAATACTTGATGCGACAGGAGGTATCTACCTTGCACTTGAGGTGACAAGGACAGACAAGTTAGGAAGTTCCGGGGTGGATCTTGGATCACAAGATTACGGTGATGAAACCAAGACTGTTACAGATGGTATCTGGGGTGCGCTATTCCTAATATCTGGATTCTCTATTCAACTGCTTAGTCTCCTACCGTGGGGATCGGTCTTCCCAGCGGTTGGAATCTGTGTCTAAGATACTAATTCTGTGTATCTCAAACAACATGATACAGTCGAGAACTACTGAAAACACAATTGTGAGCGGCTGTTCTCGGATAAAGGTCTCGTCTTTATACCTTTCAATCTCATATCCGATGTGCCTTTCCGGGTTGACCACGTCTCAGTTGGTATGAACGCGAATTCGTCGGTAGTTCCTGCGCGGAACATGTCAAGGAATTTGGTGAGGTACGTATGACAGACCGGGATAAGTACTACAACCGGGCCAAACAGGAGGGCTACCGCACCCGCTCGGCGTACAAACTCAAACAGCTCGACGACGCCGCGGGACTGTTCGGCCCCGGCAACACCGTGGTCGACCTCGGTGCGGCGCCCGGCGGATGGCTCCAGGTCGCCGCCGAGGAAGTGGGCGAGGCCGGCACCGTGATCGGCGTCGACTTCCAGCGGATCGACGGTCTCGAAGCCGACATCGTCGAGACCATCCGGGGGGATATGACCGACGAGGAGACCAAAGACCGGCTCCGCGAGCGGGTCGGTGAGGGCGGCGCCGACGTGGTCATCTCGGATATGGCGCCGGACATGACCGGCGAGTACTCCGTCGATCACGCGCGGTCGGTCCACCTCGCCCGACGGGCGCTCGAGGTCGCTCTCGAACTCCTGCCCGCCGGCGGCGACTTCGCGGTCAAGGTGTTCGACGGCCGCGACCTCGACGACCTCCGCGCCGACGTCGACGAGGAGTTCGACTACGTCCGGACGATCCACCCCGAAGCGTCCCGCGATTCGTCCTCGGAGCTGTATCTGGTCGGGAAACACCGGATCACCGCGCCGGTCGCGGAGGGCGAGGAGTTCGACGCCGTCGTCGACGACGTCGGCAGCGAGGGCGACGGGGTGGTGAAGGTCGACGGGTACGCGCTGTTCGTGCCCGGGACCGAGACCGGCGAGTCGGTCCGGATCCGGGTGACCGACGTCAAGCCGAACTTCGGGTTCGCCGAGGTGATCGAGGAGTAACCTCGGGTCCGGCGGAACTGCTCGGCCGGTCTCAGTCGGCGGCCCAGGGGTTGTCCTCGGCCCCGATCCGGGAGCCGCCGAACGCCGCGACCGTCGCGTAGACGAACGGCGTGTCGACCAGGGCGATCAGGAACTTCAGGAGGTACTGGCCGACGATCAAAGAGAGGATCACCCCGACCGGGAACGGGTCGCCGAAGCCGAGCGCCCGCGGGGCGACGTAGAACGCCACCACGACGAAAAGCACCGTATCGATCGCCTGGCTGGTCGCGGTCGAAACGACGTTCCGGAGCCACAGATACGACGGCCCCGTGACCTCGCGGATCCGATGGAAGACGAGTACGTCCCAGTTCTGGCTCACGACGTACGCCACCAGGCTCCCGAGCACGACGTTCGTGCCGGGCGCCAGCACCGACCGGAACTGGTCGGCCGCCCCGGGGTTCGCCGCGGGCGCGAGGATGGTACTCCACACCAAGGCGAGGAGCACGAAGTTCATCGCGAACCCGACGTTGACCATCACCTGCGCCGCCCGCCGGCCGTAGAGTTCGGAGTAGCAGTCGGAGGCGAAGAACGTGAGCGCGTACGCCAGCGCCGCCCCCGGAAGCAGGATGCTCGCGCCGGTCACGGGGAGTTCGGTCGGGAGTCCGAACTGGAGCAGCTTCGACGCCGTCAGTTGCGCCGTCGTCAGCGCGGTCACGAACAGCGCCACGAGCGCGATCCGGCCGGCGTCACTCATCGTCCAGCCGTCCGTGGCGGGCGTCGATGTCGTCTAGGATGTCGAGCGTCTTGCGGATCGACGCGCGGACCGCGTCGCTTCTGTTCACGAACTTCCCGTTCTCGCCGACGTGGTCGTCGAGGTCCGCGAGGAGTTCCTCGGGAATCTCCACGCTGATCTTGGGCATATGTTCCCATACGAATATCAGCTTAATATACGACGCGGGTTGAAGCCGCGGCGTGTGCGCAATCTCGTCGCGTCGAACGGGCGCTTCCGGCGGGAAGTCCGAGTGCTGCCGGCGTCACAGCGTACGGAAACGAAAAACGGGGATGGGGGAAGGGGCAAAGCGGGGTGGCGCTCGCCCCACCGATGGAAGGTCTTCCAGCGAAATAAGCACGCCGCGGTCGTGTGACGGAGCACCACACCAGGGGCGGTCCCCGTGGTGACCACCGAGCACGTCGGCTCCGCGACGACGAAGCCGGCTCCCGTCGCCCCGTGGAAACGCTTTCCGCACAGCCCCGCGCAAGTGCCGTCCGGCACGGGTCGGCTTGCTCGACCCCGACGTCCGGGCGTTCGCGCCGAGGGTCACCGGTCCCGACGGGTCCGTGGGCCACCACTTCGCGGCGGGGACCCGCCCCCCGGAGGTGAGGAGCAGGACCCACGAGGCGCGGCCGGCGCCGAAGACGGATCTCGGGACCGAACTGTTCACCAAACTCGCGGTCGCGATCCCGATGGCCAACGAGTGTACGTACCGCACCGGCGCCTACGCCGAGCAGCCGTCGCCGCGGCTCGGCGGCCTCAGGGAGTGAGGATCCGACCCCGGCGAGGATGGGGGCCCGAGCGGCAGCGACGCGCCGTTACCGCACGTCGGCGCGGGGCGCAGCGAGGTCCCGTCGGCCGCCGAGGGTCACGACGAACAGGAACGCCAGCCCGATGGCGTACGCCGCCATCAGCGGGATCGTCACCAGGAACATCGTGAGCACGTCCGCCGGGGTGAACAGCGCGGCGAACGCCAGGACGCCGACGGTGACCTCCCGCCACCGCCCGCGCATCCGGTCGTAGCTGATCCCGGCGGTGTTCAGGAGGATCATCAGGATCGGGACATCCGCGAGGATCCCGATCCCCGCGGTGGTGAAGAAGATGAGCCAGAAGAAGTTGGTGATGCGGTAGGCGATCACCATATCCGCAACGACGGCGTCGTTGACGAGCCACGAGATGACCGACGGGGCGATGGTGGTGTAGCCGAGCACGAACCCGCCGAGCAGCCCCGCGGTGAGCGCGCCGGTCCACACGAAGACCGCACGGCGGCGGTGGCGGACGAGGCTCCGGTCCCGCAGCGCCGGCCACGCGTAGTACGCCACCAGGGGCAGCGTCACCAAGGCCGCGATGATCGTCGAGAGCTTCACCTCGAACACCAGCGCCTCCATCGGGTGGAGCGCGACCACGTTCAGCACCTCCTCGGGGCGGACCTGGGCGGGCAGTCGCGCCAGGAAGTCCTCGTAGACCCGCTTGATCCCGCCGGTGTAGAGCCACCCGAAGGTCCCCGCGAGCACGATCATAAACAGCCCCACGATCCGGAACGACCGCGACGTGATCGAATCGAGGATGAACCGGAGGTCGGTGTAGTACCCCTCGAAGTCGTCCTCGTCGTCCGCATCGGCCGACGCGGTGCCGTCCCCGGCGTCGGCCCCTTCAGCGTCGTCGGAGAACGCATCGAAGAAGGCGCTGCTCGCGCGTGCGGCCCGGTCGCCGATCCCCCCGGCGGGCGCGTCGTCGGCCGTCGCCGCCGTCGAGGGAGCGTCCGCCGCGGCATCGGTCCCCTCGGCCACCTCGTCGGGTTCGCCGTCCGCGTCGAAGCGGTCGACGATCGCGCGCGCTTTCTCCTTGTTGCCGGCGTCGATGGCGTCGCCGGCGGCGGCCATCGCCTCCGCCTCGTCCAGTTCGGCGAAAACCTCCGGCGGCGCGGCGCGGACCCCCGCGGCGTCGAGGTCGCCGAGGTCGATCGCGGCGGGGTCGCCGACGCCGGCCTTAACGATCGCGAGGTCGTCGAGGTCGTTGTAGACGAAGTAGCCCAGCGCGATCGCCCCGGCCGCGACCGCCGCCAGGAGGACGGAGAGACCGAGGGCGAAGAGCGACGACGGGGCGACGACGACGTAGTCGCTGCCGATCGCGGCGAGGCCCCGGTTGAGGTAGCCGACCCCGCCGCGGACGAAGAACGCGTAGACGGCGAGGCCGCCGACCGCCGCCACTCCGGCGATGACGTTCCAGTGCGCCCGGAGACTCCCGGGGACGTCCATCCGTTCGCTCCCCCGGCGGGCGGTGGTGACGACCTTCGCGAGATAGAGGCTGAGTCCGTAGAGGGTCAACACCGGGATCGCCCACATAATCTGGGTGAACGGGTCGGGCGGCGTGAACAGCGCGCCGGCGGCGAAGACGCCGACGACGGCGTAGCGCCACTTGTCCCGGAAGGTCTCGTAGGGGACGATCTCGGCGTACGAGAGACCGGTCATCGCGAGTGGAAGCTGGCTCGCAAGCCCGAAGGACGCGGTCAGAAGGAAGATGAACTGCGCCCACTTGACGATGGAGTACGTCGGCGTGAAGCCGGCGGCGATGGCGTTGCTCGCGAGGAACGCGAACGTAAAGGGGAAGAAGACGTAGTAACCGTAAGCGACGCCCACGACGAACAGCGTCACCATCCCCGCGAATATCGACACGAGTTGCCAGACCGGGACGGGCGAGGAGGGCCACAGGTCGCGTTCCTTCAGCGCGTCCTGCGAGAAGTAGATGAACGACGGGATGGCGAGTACTACGCCGACCACCAGGCCGATCTTCGCTTGTAACAGGATGACATCGAAGGGGGTCTGGGCGATGATCGAGACCTCGCCGCTGACCTGCGCGGACATCTGCGCGCGGGTGACCCGCTTGAGGAACTCCCAGACGTAGAGCCGGAGCGCGTAGAACGTCCCGAGGAAGCCGACCAGAAAGAGGATGAAGACCTTCTGGAGGTCCTTCTGGGCGGCCCGCAGCATCGCGCCGGCGGTTTCGCGGCCGGCGTCGAGGGTCGCCCGGGTGTCGTCGTCGAGCGCGCTGGACATACGTGATACCAGCCCGCTCGCGGTTATCAATCTTTTCGACCGGGATCGGCGGACGGGGCGGCGCCCCGCCGGGCCGATGCGGAAAGGCATATAAGAACCGGGCGGCGACTCACTGGTGAATGGCCGACGATTCGGAGCGTGCAGACCGGGCGTCCGACGCCGACGCCGGGACGTCCGACGGCGGGGTTTCCGGGGACGGCGAGTCCGGGAGCGACCCCGCAGCCGATACGTCGACCGACACCGGACCGTCGACCGACGCCGAGGAACCGGCGGCGGGGACGCCCGCCGACGGTGAGTCCGCAGCAGTCGACGCCGACGCCGGGGACGCATCGCCCGACGACGGGCCGACCGAAGTCGACGCCGCGGACACCGTCGAGCGCCTGCGGGGCGACGACGGCCCGGACGACGCCGAACGCGCCCCGGACCAGGCAGCGACCGAAAGCGACGCCCCCGGCGACGCCGGCGACGACCACGACGGTGACGAAACCAGGGGCCACGATGCGAGCGACGAACCCTCCACCGACGACCCCGAAGCGGACGATACCGCCACCGACGACGCCTCGGAGCCGTCGGGCGGTGACGACGAGTCGAGCCCCGAGTCCGGCAGAGAGTCCGTCGGCCCTCGGCTCGACGAGGGGCCGGACGAGGACGGGGCGGGCAACGGGACCTCGGATGACGCCGGCGACGACTTCGAGGGGTCGGACGACATCTGGCCCGGCGACGAGGGGACGCCGGCCGACACCGCGTCGATGACCGGCACCGACGGGGGGACGCCGGCGGCCGCGGGCGGTGCTGCGACCGGGACGGGCGCCGACGATCCGCTCGTCGACGACGGCCTCGTCTCGGAGGGCCCCGAGACCGACGAGGAGATGCCGCTGGCCGACCACATCGAGGAGATGATCCACCGGTTGGCGGTCGTGCTCGGGGTCGGAGGTATCATCACGCTGCTTCTGTACCCCGGCGCGGACCTCGCCAACTCCGCGTTCGGGCTCGATCTGGTGAGTTCGACCGAGGTCATCGACTTCCTGTGGAACAAACACGTCCCCGGCGCGCCGGAACTGACCGACCGCCGCCCGCGGGTGTACGGGCCGCTGGAACTGCTTTTGACCGAACTCAAGGTCGCCGCGCTCGGCGGGCTGGTGGTCGGGCTGCCGGTGTTCGTCTACGAGACGTACCTGTTTATGCGCCCCGGGCTCTACCCGAAGGAGCGGCGCTACTACCTCGCGGCGGTCCCGACGAGCATCGTCTTGGCGTTCGTCGGCATCTCCTTTGCGCACTTCATCGTGCTGCCTGCGATCTTCGCGTACTTCACCTCCTACACCACCGGAACCGCAATCGTCGCGTTCGGGCTGAAGGAGACGTTCAACCTCATCCTGATCCTGATGGGGTACAACGCGATCATCTTCCAGATTCCGCTGTTCATTATGCTCGCGATCATGATGAACCTGGTCACCCGGACGTGGCTGGAGGACCGCCGGCTGCTCTTCTGGGGCGCGTTCCTCGGGCTCGCGTTCCTGGTCAGCCCCGATCCCACGGGGATGGCGCCGATCATCATCGGCGCGACGATGATCGCGCTGTTCGAGGGGACGCTGCTCGCGTTACGGTGGACCGCAAGCGGGTCGTTCGTCCTCACCGCCGAGAAGCTGGCGGCCCGCCGCCCGCAGGCCGTCGTGGTCGCAGGGCTGGTCGGCTACCTCCTCAGTTCCCTGCCGGCGCCGGCGGGCTACCACGACCTGTTGCCCTCGGCAGCGACGGCGGCGCTCGCGGCCAACGGCCTCGCCGTGTACACGCCGGTCGTCATCGCGGGGAGTCTCGTGGGCGCGTTCGAGGCCGTCGCGTTCCTCCTGCGCCGCTACGGGCGGTCACAGCGGGCGTTACGGGCCCGTCTCGCAGTCAGCACCGCGCGCCGGCCGGCGTGGCTGGCGGCCGCCGTCGTCGGGTATCTCGGGAGTCCCGATCCGGTCGCCCTCCGGGTGGCCGCCGCCCCGAACCTGCGTCCGACGCTGGCCGTCGGGGTTGCGGTCGGACTGCTGGTCGGGTACGAGGCGCTTCGCCTGCTGCTGGCGTCGCGTGCGGATCGCGGGACCTGACCCGCCGGCCGTCTCCGACGTTACTCCCCGCCGGTCGGGTAGTCGGTCCCGAACACGTCCGCGACGACCGGGTCGTCGCTCCTGTCGACATCGTCGCCGGTGTCGTCCGCATCCGGGCTGACGCTCCCCGTCCGGTAGCCGTGGAGGTCGAGCGTGACGTGGTCGAAGCCCAACTCCGAGAGCCGTTCCCGTACGGCGACCACGAAGTCGCGGTTCAGCGCGGCGTCGAGTTCCGCGGGGTCGATCTCGATCCGGGCGAGTCCGTCGTGGTCGCGCACCCGGAACTGCGAGAACCCCCACTCCCGGAGCACGCGCTCTGCGGCCTCGATCCGCGAAAGCCGCTCGTCGGTGACTTCCAGTCCGGTGGGGATCCGCGAGGAGAGACACGCCATCGACGGCTTGTCGGCGACCGAAAGGCCGTAGTCGTCGGCGATCGCCCGGACCTCGTCCTTCTCGATACCGGCCTCTAAGAGCGGCGACCGCACCGCCAACTCCTCGACGGCCTGCAGCCCCGGACGGTGGCCCTCGCCGGGATCGGAGGCGTTGGTGCCGTCGGCCACTGTGGCGATGCCGAGGTCGTGGGCGGCCTCGTACATCCGGTTGAGTCGCATCGTCCGGCAGTGGTAACACCGGTCCTCGCCGTTCGTGACGAAGTCGGGGTCGTCGAGCTCCGAGAACTCCACGACCTCATGTCGGATCCCGATCTCGTCGGCCACCCGGCGGGCGTCGTCGAGTTCCGCGGCGGGAAGGGTCTCGGATTTGGCCGTACACGCCACCGCGTCGTCGCCGAGCGCGTCGGAGGCGA
The DNA here is from genome assembly GCF_014212355.1 of Halobellus ruber. Classification (NCBI taxonomy): domain Archaea; kingdom Methanobacteriati; phylum Methanobacteriota; class Halobacteria; order Halobacteriales; family Haloferacaceae; genus Halobellus; species Halobellus ruber. Next base: position 28,363 of record NZ_JACKXD010000008.1, on the reverse strand, counting down.
GGGCGGCGACGACCGAGGAGTCGACGCCGCCGGAGAAGGCGATCAGGACGCCGTCGCAGTCGGCGAGAGAGTCCCGAACCGCCGCGGCCTTGGCCTCGGGCGTGGTCCCCCCGTCGTCGCCCGGGTCGGCCGCGGCGTCCACGTCGCCCGCGTCGGCTCCGGCGTCGGAGTCGGTCTGCATACCTCGACCACTAGCGCGGAGTCGCAAAAGCGCGTTGTCGTGGCATCGGAGACGGGAGAGGATACGAGCGGCTGCGTGGCGGCCTCCTGCGGCGTCGACGGGCTCGCTTGGACGTGCGACGCCGAACGGAGGACCACCGCCGGGCGGGACCGGAAGGGGCCGCCCGCTCGACGAAGACGGGCGATGTAAGCACCACGGGAGCGAACGGAGTGAGCGACGAGGAGCACAGCGAGCCCATCGAGTCGAGCGGGCGGGGGCTTCCGAAGTCGTCGCAGTTCCGATGCTCCTGTTCCCGTCTCGCTCGTCGTCCCGCAAATACCCGTAACGTTTTGTCGGATGCGGAGCCAACGCCGCTCGAATGGAGTTCGAGGCCATCCCGGGCGTCGGCGAGAAGACCGCAGCCGCCCTGTCGGAACTCGACGACGCCGAGCGGGCCCTCACGGAGGGTGACGTCGCCACCCTGGCGCGTGCCCCCGGGCTCTCGGAGGGGCGGGCCGCCGTCGTCGCCCGCGGGGCGATCCGGCGGCGACACGGCGACGAGGGCGGCTTCCTCGCCACCGGCCGCGCCCGGGAGGTCTACGAGGACGTGCTCGGCCTCCTCCGGGCGCGGACCGTCACCGACTACGGGGCCAAACGCGTTGCGACCTTCTACCCCACCCGGTCGGCGTCCCGGATCGACGAGGTCCGCGAGTTCGTCGATCGCGCGACCGACCGCGACCCAGATCCCGCGGTCCGCGAGGCCCTGGCCGGCGTCGAACCCCTCGCGCCGCCACCGACCCGGCGGGTCCGGGATCGGTGTCTCGCCACCGCCGACGCCGAGCGGTTCGCCGCGGCCGAGGAGTCGTTCCCCGAACTCTCGGTCGAGGTCGTCGAGGACACCCGCGATCTCGCCGAGTTGGCGCGGTCGTACGCCACGGTGATCACGCTCGACGAGCGGTTCGCCGGCGTCGACGTCGACGGGGACGTGCGAGTCCGCCCCGACGCCCTGGAGCACCCCGACGAGATCGTCCCCGAACGGGTGCTCGCCTTCTTCGCCGAGAACCGCGAGCGGCTGCTGGCGGCCGCCGACGTCGCCGAGACCGCCGATCTCGACCCCGACTGCGACCTCGAAGCGCTACGGGGCGCGCTCGACCGGGTTGACGACGACGGCACGGTGGTCGGCGACGCGGAACTCGACCGCCTCGCGACTGCGGTCGAGGACCTCGACGCCGCCGTGGGAACGGCGGAGTCGGTCGCCAACGACCGGCTTCGCGACGCGATCCGGGAGCGGGACGTGACCATCGAGGGGACCGACTTCCTCTCCTTGGTCGAGCAGGGCGCCCGCGTCGACTCCCTCCTGGACCGGGAACTCGCCGACGAGTACGCCGACGCGATCGACGCCGCCCGCGAGCACCTGATCGAGGCACTAGCGCTGCAGCCCGAGGAGGCGGGGTTCGCCGAACGGGCGTTCCCCGAGGACCCCGCGTTCCCGGTGGCCCACGAGGAGTCGGTGGTCTCGCGGCTCCGGACCGAGCTCAAGACGGCGAGAGACCGCCGCGCAGCCCGGCTGAAGCGGGAGCTCGCGGCCGACCTCTCGGGGCTGCGCGAGCCCGCGGAGTCGCTGGTTCGCGACGCCTTGGAGGTCGACGTCGAACTCGCGGTCGCGCGGTTTGCCGCCGACTTCGAGTGTACCCTGCCGACGTTCGTGGGCGGGGAGGGGACGGACGAATCCACGCCCGGGTCGGAGGCCGATTCCGACGACCACGACCACGGGATCGCGATCGAGGGTGGCCGCTCGCCACTTCTGGACGTCGCCTTCGAGGACGTCGACCCCGTCGACTACGCGGTGTCGGGGCCGACGTTGCTGTCGGGCGTCAACTCCGGCGGCAAGACCTCGACGCTGGATCTCGTGGCGCTCGTGGTCGTTCTCGCGCAGATGGGCCTGCCCGTCCCCGCCGATCGGGTCGAACTCGAACGCTTCTCGGAACTCCACTACTACGCGAAGACCCAGGGGACCCTCGACGCGGGGGCCTTCGAGAGCACGCTTCGGGACTTCCGGGGGCTGGCCGACGGCGCCGAAAGCCGGCTCGTCCTCGTGGACGAACTGGAGAGCATCACCGAGCCGGGCGCGTCGGCGAAGATCGTCGCCGGGATCCTGGAGGCGCTCGAAGAGCAGGCCGCGACGGCGGTGTTCGTCTCGCATCTGGCCCGGGAGATCCGCGCGGCCGCCGACTTCGACGTCGCGGTCGACGGGATCGAGGCGCTGGGGCTCGAGGACGGCGAACTCGTGGTGAACCGCTCGCCGGTGAAAGACCACCTCGCGCGGTCGACCCCGGAGCTCATCGTCGAGAAACTGGCCGACGGCGACGACTCGGGGTTCTACGACCGGCTGCTCCGGAAGTTCTGACCGGCCGCGGGGCGTCGCCGAGGGTTTTTCGGGCGCTCGGGGCGGACCGGCCCGTATGGTCCCCGCCACCGACGACGAACCGAACCGAACCGCGACCGGCGACCCCCCGTCCGACGGCCGGGTTCGGGGCGTCGCCGACGGCCGCTCGGACGCCGACACCTACGACCTCGTCTACCGCGCGACCCGCGACGCGCTCTGGGACGTGCTCGGGACGGCGACGCTGATCCTGTTTTACCTGGCGCTGGCTGCGATCGGGCTCTCGATCGCGGTGGGGGGAATTGGCCCGTTCCTCCGCGGGTCGGGGTCGGTCACCGCGCTTGCAGTCGGCGTCCTCGCGCTCGTTGCTGGCGTCTTCGCCGCCGTCCGGGTGTACCGCCTGGTCACGGAGTGATCGGACGGCACCACGATGTCCCCGCGTCGTCGGCTGGGGAACGGTTAAGTAGATTCCTCGCCGTCGTCCACCTGATGACCGAGGACCCCGACGAGGGGATGCTGTCGTGGGACGAGTCGGTGTTCCGCGACGAGCACGTCTTCGAGATCGACTACGTGCCCGAGACGTTCAGGCACCGCGAGACCCAACTCGAGAGCCTGAAGTACGCGCTCCGGCCCGCCGTCCGCGGGTCGCGGCCGCTCAACACGATGGTCCGGGGGCCCCCCGGGACCGGGAAGACCACCGCGGTCCAGAAGCTCTTCGGCGAACTCGGTGCCCGGACCGACGTCCGGACCGTCCGGGTCAACTGCCAGGTCGACTCGACGCGGTACGCCGTCTTCTCCCGGGTCTTCGAGCACATCTTCGAGTACGAGCCGCCGGCTTCCGGGATCTCCTTCAAGAAGCTGTTCGGCCAGATCACCGACCAGCTCGTCGAGGACGACGAGGTGCTCGCAGTCGCGCTCGACGACGTGAACTACCTCTTCTACGAGAACGAGGCCTCAGACACCCTCTACTCGCTGCTCCGCGCCCACGAGGCCCACTCCGGCGCCCGGATCGGGGTCGTCGTCGTCTCCTCGGACCTCTCGCTCGACGTCATCGAGGAACTCGACAGCCGGGTCCAGAGCGTCTTCCGACCCGAGGAGGTGTACTTCCCGGTGTACGACGTCGACGAGATCGTCGACATCCTCCGGGAGCGCGTCGACCGGGGCTTCCACGACGGGGTCGTCGGCGCGCCGGAACTCGACCGCGTCGCCGAACTCACCGCCGAGAGCGGCGACATCCGGGTCGGGATCGACCTGCTTCGGCGCGCCGGGCTCCACGCGGAGATGCGCGCGAGTCGAACCGTCGAGATCGAGGACGTCGAGGCGGCCTACGAGAAGTCCAAGTACGTCCACCTCTCGCGGAGCCTCCGCGGGCTCTCCGACCGCGAGCGCGAACTCGTCGAAGTCATCGCCGACCACGACGGCGACCGGGCCGGCGAGGTCTACGAGGCCTTCCACGAGGAGACCGGGCTCGGGTACACCCGCTACTCCGAGATCGTCAACAAACTCGACCAGCTCGGGGTCGTCGACGCCGCCTACGCCGACGTGGAGGGTCGCGGTCGGTCGCGGTCGCTGTCTTTGTCGTACGACGCCGACGCCGTGCTCGAACGGCTGTGAGCAGGCCAACCGACCCGCGGCCGGCGGAAGCTTTGTCACGCCGCTGGCCGACACCACCGGTATGAAGACGACGGGCGGCACCGACGACCAGAAGCGGCGGGCTGGCGAACGCGCCGCCGAACTCGTCGCCGACGGCGACGTCGTCGGCCTCGGGTCGGGCAGCACCGCGGCGTACGCCATCCGCGCGATCGGCCGGGCGACCGCCGACGGACTCACCGTACGGGGAATCCCCACATCGTTCGATTCCCGACGGCTCGCACGCGAAAGCGGGATCCCGATCTGTTCGCTCGGCGAAGTCGACGGCGTCGACGTCGCGATCGACGGCGCCGACCGGATCGACGCCGATCACCACCTCATCAAGGGCGGCGGCGCGGCCCACGCCCGCGAAAAGGTCGTCGACGCGGCGGCCGACCGGTTCGTCGTCGTTGCCGACCCCTCGAAAACCGTCGAGACGCTGTCCCATCCCGTTCCGGTCGAGGTGCTCCCCGAGGCGTACGCCGCGGTCGAACGGGACGTCGAGGACCTCGGCGGCGGCGCGACCCTTCGCCGGGGGGAGGCCAAGGACGGGCCGGTGGTCACCGACAACGGGAACTTGGTTCTGGACTGTGCGTTCGGCCGGATCGACGATCCACGGGGCCTCGCACGGAGACTGTCGGGCGTTCCCGGCGTGGTCGAACACGGGCTGTTCGTGGACCTCGCGGACACGGTCTACGTCGGGACCGACGACGGGGTCGAGCGGCTGGAGTGACCGGGACGGCCCCGTCGTTGCCACTGTCGACGACATCACTCGCCGTACGGGCGGAAAAAATCGGGGTCGGGCTGAGCGCCGAGTTACAGGTCGCGGGGCTGCACCGTCTTTCGGTCGTTCGCTTCGGCGCGACGGGCAGCGTCTTCGAGCAGTTCGGTGACCTCGTCGTCGAGGGCACCGTAGAAGTCGGACGAAACATTCTTGTCGTCGAGCGCTTCCTTGACCGCCGCTTTGACAATAAGGTCTGCCATACGCGTCGTTCTACACCGGCACTATATAAAAAGATTTTCCAAAACGCCGGCGTCCCCGCCCGTGCTCGTCGTCTGTCGGGTTTGCCAGTGGAATGATTTATATACCCGGGCGCGAGAAGGGGGAAACTCGGTCACGCGGAGCTGCAACGGCGGCTCACCCGTTCGTGACGCCCGATCCAGCCGACGAACGGGGCGACGCCTCGGCGGTCGCCGCCCGTCGAGCGTCAGGTACGTATCGCTGCGTCGCCGAGGGAAGGTATGCGGGAGTTACTCGAAGCGGTCGCTGCCGGGGAGCTCTCCCCGGCGGAAGCCGAATCGCGGCTCCGGGGCTACGCCACCACCGGCGCCGGCCGGTTCGACGCCGGCCGGGAGAAGCGACGCGGCGTACCGGAGGCGATCCTCGCGGCGGGAAAATCGCCGTCGGAGGTGTCCGCCCTCACGCGCACCGCGCTGGAGACTGCGGGCCACGCGCTCGTCACGCGCGTCTCCGAGGCGGATGTCGCCGCCGTCGCCGAAGAAGTCGATGGGGAGGTGACCGTGGACCACGACGAGCGCGGGCGGACGCTCGTGGCGCAGCGACCGAACTACGAGCCGCCGACATTGGACGCCGATGTCGCAATCGTCACCGGCGGAACCGCCGACGCCGCCGCCGCAAACGAGGCCGACGCGGTCCTCGAAGTGATGGGCGTCGACGCCGAGCGGGTCGAGGATGTCGGGGTCGCACATCTCGGCCGGGTGCTGGATCAAGTAGAACGGTTACGCGCCGCCGACGTCCTGATCGTCGCCGCGGGGCGCGAGGGGGCGCTCCCGACGGTCGTGGCCGGCCTGGTCGACACGCCGGTGATCGGCGTGCCGGTGTCGTCGGGCTACGGCCACGGCGGGGACGGGACCGCGGCCCTGGCCGGGATGCTCCAGTCGTGTACGGTGATGTCCGTCGTCAACGTCGACGCGGGGTTCGTCGCCGGCGCGCAGGCGGGACTCGTCGCCCGGGCGGTCAGCAACGCACGCGGGCAGTCGGAGTGATCGGAGGCCCCGCTGACCGGAGGCCGGTCGGACGTGAGAACGCCGCGCCTCGAAGCGGGAAAGCACAAGAACGGTCAGTTATCCGGGGTCAATTCTGTACGATCCGCTGGTTCGCGCGCGTGCGCGGGAAGGCCTTAGTACACCCCGCTCGTATGAAGTGTACCGGCAACAGGTGGCTGCCGGACACACGCATGCCAAGTTGTGACCACTGCGGGTCACACGTCTCCGACCGTTTCGCGCGCGTGTTCGCCGACAAGAACGGGCGACTCCTCGCCTGTCCAAACTGTTCGGCGAACGCGGGCATCGCGGAGGTCGCACGGCGGCGGACCCGCACAGCGTGACCACTGAAGCGGATCCAGACCACCACGCGAAGCCGTTCTCCACAGTCGGCCGGGCGGGATCGGCCGCCCGGCCGCCGTGGCGACACCGACCCACCAGCCGGGGGCTCGGAGCCGGCGCGGCGACTCACCGGCGTCCGAACCGGAACGAATACCCGCCGGTCGACGTACGTGTTACCGTGGCGGATACTGTCCGATCAACGGCGCGGAGGAGTCAGTAACGATGGCTTCGGCCGACTCCGACGAGCACTACGTCTACGTGCTGGAGTGCGCCGACGGCTCGCTGTACACCGGCTACACGACGGACGTCGAACGGCGCGTCGCGGAGCACAACGCCGGCGAGGGCGCGAAGTACACCCGCGGTCGGACGCCGGTCGAGGTGGTCCACGTGGAGGCGTTCGACACCAGGTCGGCGGCGACGTCCCGGGAGTACGGAATCAAGCAGCTGTCGCGCGCTGCAAAGGAGCGGCTGATCGGCAGGGAGTGAGGACCGACGGCGACGACGCCCGAACGGGGTTCAGGCCTCGGGGTGAAGCCGCCGCGCCTCGGCGACGACAGCCTCACCCAGCGCTTCGAGCCGTCGCCGCGTGTCCGGGTCGGTGAGGGTCTCCCCATTAAACCTTCCCGACGACCCCCGTAGCCCGACCTGTTCGGGAACTATGTGGCCGTGGACGCCCCGGACCGTACTCCGGAGGTGTTCGAGCGTCGCACCGTGGGAGCCGCCCCCCGCGGTCGCAACGAGGCCGACGGCGGTGTCCTCGTACTCCGTCGTCGGGCGGTAGTCGTGGAAGTTACGGAACGTCGAGGAGTACGAGCCGTGGTAGACCGGCGACCCCACGACGATGGCCTCGGCCTCCCGAACCCGGCACAGCAGCCGCCCGGAGTCGCCCTGGTCGTCGACGTCGGGGAGGGACAGCGGCGGATCGACCCGCGCGAGGTCGAGCAGGTCGGTCTCGACGCCCTCGTCACGGGCCGCCGGGAGTACGGCTTCGGGGTGGAGCCGTCCTCGCGTCGGCTCTCCGAGACCGCAACGACAGTGATCAGTACTCCGTCCCCGTCGCGGACGGCGAAGAACACGGCGACGACGGCTGGTTTCGTCCAGCCTCGCGTCCGAACGATGGCGAGCAGTCGGCACACTCCGCACCCGCGTCGACGTGCCGAACAATCGCAGCCCGACGCGGGGCGACTCTCAGATCACGGGGATGCTGGCCCCGGCATCGAACATAAACCTACGGCGTCCGGAGCCGGCACTGTTCAGTTGGGAGCGAGGTCGGGACGAGCGAGGGCAAGAGGATCCCGGAAGGCCCGCCCGAGAGCGGTCTTCGGGTCGGTCGATGCGTAATAAACACGACCCTGGGGCCCGGTATCGTGCCCGTACACACCGGGGCTGCCGCACCTTTTTTATCGGCGCCGGCAAGGTGTCGGTATGGACGTGATCTCCTTCGGCACGGACGGGTGGCGCGCGACCCTGGACACCTTCACCGACCGGCGGGTGCGGATCGTCGGGCAGGCGGTCGCGGACTACCTGGCGAGCGAGGGGCACACCGACCCCGTAATCGTCGGCTACGACGCCAGGGAGACCTCCGAGGGGTTCGCGGAGTCGCTCGCGGACGTGCTGGCGGGCAACGGGTTCGACGTTCTCCTCCCCGAGCGGGACTGCCCGACCCCGCTGGTCGCCTACGCCGTGGTCGACCGGGGGCTCTCGGGCGCGCTGATGGTGACGGCCTCCCACAACCCGCCGGAGTACAACGGCGTGAAGTTCATCCCTGCGGACGGCGCGCCGGCGCTTCCAGCCGTTACCGACGCGATCGCGGCGCGGGTGGCCGAACCGGACCTCCTCCCTGAGACCGAACACGGCGCGGTCGAGACGGTCGACGTGGTAACGCCGCACGCCGAGCGGGCCCGGGAGTTGGTCGACGCCGACCTCGCCGGCGTGACCGTCGTCCACGACGCGATGCACGGCTCGGGTCGGGGCGTCGTCGACGAACTCCTCCGGTCGGCGGGCGCGGAGGTGGTGAGCATCCGCAACGACCGCGACCCGGAGTTCGGCGGCACGCCGCCGGAGCCCAGCGTCGAGAACCTCGACCCGCTCGTCGACGCGGTCGAGGCCCACGACGCGGATCTGGGCGTCGCAAACGACGGCGACGCCGACCGCGTCGCGTTCGTCACGCCCGGCCGCGGGAAACTCGACGAGAACCTGTTCTTCGCCGCGGCGTACGACTACCTGCTGGAGTCGGATGTGGGGCCGGCGGTCCGGACCGTCTCGACGACGTTCCTGATCGACCGGATCGCGGAGGCCCACGGCCAGGAAGCCGTCGAGACCGCGGTCGGGTTCAAGTGGGTCGCGGATGCGATGGCCGAGTACGACGCCCTGATGGGCGGCGAGGAGTCCGGCGGGTTCTCGATCCGCGACCACGTCCGCGAGAAGGACGGCGTCCTGATGGGGTTGCTCGGCGCGGCCGTGACCGCCGCGGAGCCGATCGACGCCCGCGTCGACCGCCTCATCGACGAGCACGGCGACATCGTCGCCGACAAGATCAGCGTCGACTGCCCCGACAGCGAGAAGGAACGCGTCATCGACGACCTCGAAGCGACGCTCCCCGAGACGGTCGCCGGGCGGGCGATTGCCGACGTGGTGACCCTCGACGGGTTCAAACTCCTACTCGAAGACGGGTCGTGGCTCCTCGTTCGGCCGTCCGGGACCGAACCGAAGATGCGCGTCTACGCCGAGGCGGGGAGCCGCGGTCGGGTCGACGAACTGCTCGCGGCGGGCCGGGACCTGGTCGCGCCGCTCACCTGAGGATCCCGCGGAGGCGGTCGGCCGCTGCGTTACCGCCCGCATTGACGTCGTCTGCCGTGGAGTCACCGTCCACCGCCTCGGTCTCGAATCCCAGCGACTCGTAGAACGGCCGGACGTCCTCGCGGAACCGGGCGACGAGCGGGCCGTCCGTCCGCGTCGCGGCCGCCGCGACCAGCGCGGCCCCGATCCCCCGTCCACGACGCGACCGGTGGACGGCGATCTGCTCGATCTCGACGGGGCCGGCACCCGACCGCCGGAGGACGCAGGCGCCGACCACGCGGTCGTCGCTCGCCTCGGCTCCAGCGGCCCGCCGCTCCTCGCGGTTGTGTCCGCGAACGACCGCAACGAGCGCGTCGCCCTCGCGGACCCGGTCCCGCACCCGCTCGCGGTCGAACGAAAGCATCGCGGCGTCCAGCAGGCGGCCCACGCTCCCGGCGTCGGCCGCGGTCGTTCCGCGGACGGCGTGAGTCACGGGGGGCTGTCGGGGTCGACGCCCGACGACCCTCCCTTGATCAGCCGGAGGACCCGCACCCGGTCGGCGTCGACGGGCTGATCCGCCGGCACGGGGGCGCCGTCGACGAGCACGGACACCTCGTGGGGGGAGTAGCCGACCGATCGGGCGAGGTCGGCGTAGGTCGCCTCGGCCCCGATGTCGACCTCGCGGGTGTCCTCGCCGACGACCTCGACGGTCACGCGCATACCCTCGAATGGACGCTGCCGGGGTTTCCCGGTTTCGCTCGGCGGTCGGCGGCCGTCCACGGCGCCCGGCGGGGCCCGCCGGACGCAACGCGGGTGGTTTATGACCCGCCGGGCCCCTCCCTCCCGTATGAGCGAGGCCGACGCGCCGGCGGACGCCGCGGCGGGGCGGGAGATCTGGATCGAGAAGTACCGCCCGGAGCGCTTCGACGACATCCACGGGCAGGAGGACATCGTCGACAGACTCCGGTCGTACGTCGAACAGGACGACCTTCCCCACCTGCTGTTTTCAGGCCCAGCCGGCGTGGGAAAAACTACCGCATCGACAGCGATCGCCAGAGCGATCTACGGCGACGACTGGCAGGAGAACTTCCTCGAACTCAACGCCTCCGACGAGCGCGGGATCGACGTGGTCCGCGACCGGATCAAGAACTTCGCGCGGTCGTCGTTCGGCGGGTACGACCACCGGGTGATATTCCTCGACGAGGCGGACTCGTTGTGTGTGCCTCCCGGAACCGAGGTTGTCACGGGGTATCCGTCGTCACCGGAGGTGAAGCCGATAGAGGAGGTCTCCGAGGATGGAGAGCCGATGCCCTCGGTCGACTTCGAGACGAACGAGATTCAGTCCGACAAGGGGAAGCTTGTTGACTCCGGCACCGCCGACTTCTTTGAGGTCAAGTTGGCTGACGGCCGGACGGTTACTGCGAGTCTCACGCATCCGTTCTTCGTTGTGGGCGAGGACGGCACGCTCGTCGAAACCGAGCTCCGGGAGCTGTCGCCCGGCGACGAGATCGCGGAGTTCAAAAACGATATCGGGGTATCGCAGTGTGAGGTCTGCGGCGACTGGACCGCGGGTCGGTTCTGTTCACTCGACTGTAAGAACGAAGGGCACAGTCGCGAGATGCAGGGTGAGAAGAACCCGATGCACGGTACGGAGTGGTCAGACGAACGACGCGAGAAGATCGTCAAAAAACTCTCCGACGGGCGGTTCGTAGGCGAGAACAATCCCAACTACGGAGGCGACTTCCACGGAACTAACCTCTGGGAGATGGACGAGGAGACGGTCGAGCGGTTCCGTGAGGAACTCAGCGAGATGCGAGCCGGGACATCGTGGGAAGAGTGGGTCGTCGATGCCGATGCCGACGCAGTCAAGGAGTGGATCGGAGATTCAGTGTCCGAATGGTGGGACAACCTCGACCCCGAAGCGAAATCGGAACTCATCGAAAAATGGGTCGAGAGTCGCGATTATCCGGTCCGTGATATCACCGGCGACAACAATCCGATGCGTGATCCCGAAGTCGCACAGAAGGTGTCGGAGGCGCTACAAGGACACGAACCGACCGGAGGGAACATCAGGCACAGTGAAGAACTCGGGCATCTCGTCTGTTCCGACTGGGAGTACGAAGTCGCAAAGGCGCTACAGGACGCCGGGGTGGAGTACGAATACGAGCCGGAGTTCGAGCTGTCGGATTCGGTGTTTCACCCTGACTTCCTGATCGGCAATACGGTAGTCGAGGTCAAAGGGGTAGCCGAACTGTGGGGGCAGACGGAGAAGGTCGAGGAGTTCCTCGACACATACGGCGACGGATACACGTTCGTCGTCGTCGGCGACGGCGAACTGCCACACCACGAGCATTACGAGCGGGAGGAGTTCGATGCTGCCGCCGTTTCTGATGGCGGCCGGAAAGCAGTCGAAACGGTAGCGATCGACCGTATCGACTACAGCCACCGTGGAAAGGCGTACAACATCTCGATGCGGGACACGCCGAACTTCATGCTCGCCAACGGGGTCCTAACGCACAACACCGACGACGCCCAGTCAGCCCTCCGGCGCACGATGGAGCAGTTCGCCGACAACACCCGCTTTATCCTGTCGTGTAACTACTCCTCGAAGATCATCGACCCGATCCAGTCGCGGTGTGCGGTGTTCCGGTTCTCGCCGCTCGGCGACGACGCGATCCGCGCGCAGATCGTCGAGATCGCCGACGCAGAGGGGATCGAGGTGACCGAGGACGGCCTCGATGCGCTGGTCTACGCCGCAAGCGGGGATATGCGCCGCGCGATCAACGCCCTGCAGGCGGCGGCGACGACCGGGGAGGTCGTCGACGAGGAGGCGGTCTATCTGATCACCTCCACCGCCCGCCCCGAGCAGATCGAGGAGATGGTCGAGGCCGCGATCGACGGCGACTTCGCGGCCGCGCGGTCGCAGTTGGAGACCCTGCTCGTCGACGCCGGGATGGCCGGCGGCGACATCATCGACCAACTCCACCGGTCGGCGTGGGACTTCGACCTCGACGACCGGACCACGATCCGGCTGATGGAGCGGATCGGCGAGGCCGACTACCGGATCACCGCGGGCGCCAACGAGCGGGTCCAACTGGAGGCGCTTTTGGCGTCGCTGGCGGCCGGAGAGTAGGGTCGATCGCCCGGCGGCCGCGGCCCTCCCGGAACTGTTTTACCCGGCCGTTGGCCAACTCACGGGCAATGAGTGAACTCGAAGCGGAGTACCGGCTCGAGTACTTCGAGGAGGAAGGCTTCCACCGGAAGCAGTGTCCGGTGACTGACGTCTACTTCTGGACGCGCGACCCCGACCGCGAGACCTGCGGCGAGCCCCCCGCAGACGACTACTCCTTCATCGACAACCCCGGCTTCGACCAGGAGTACACCTTAGAGGAGATGCGCGAGGAGTTCCTCTCTTTCTTCGAGGAACACGGCCACGAGCGGATCGACCCCTACCCCGTCGCCGCCAACCGGTGGCGCGACGACGTCCTCCTGACACAGGCGTCTGTGTACGACTTCCAGCCGCTTGTCACCTCCGGGCAGACGCCGCCGCCGGCCAACCCGCTCACCGTCTCCCAGCCCTGCATCCGGATGCAGGACATCGACAACGTGGGCAAGACCGGCCGGCACACGATGGCCTTCGAGATGATGGCCCACCACGCGTTCAACGCCAGGGAGGACATCGAGAACCCCGAGCAGTACGCCTACCAGGGGGAGGTCTACTGGAAGGACGAGACGGTCGAACTCTGCGATCAGTTCCTCGAACACATGGGCGTCGACCTCGAGGAGGTCACCTACATCGAGGACCCCTGGGTCGGCGGCGGCAACGCCGGCCCCGCCTTCGAGGTGCTCTACCGCGGCGCCGAACTCGCGACGCTTGTCTTTATGTCGATGGAGCAAGACGAGGATGGGGACTACGAGATGAAGGACGGCAACCGGTACTCGCACATGGACACCTACGTCGTCGACACCGGGTACGGCCTCGAACGCTGGACGTGGGTCTCGCAGGGCACCGCCACCGTCTACGAGGCGATCTACCCCGACGCCATCGACTTTTTGAAGGACAACGCCGGGATCAGCCTCACCGACGAGGAGGAGCAGCTCGTCCACCGGGCGGCGAAACTCTCCGGCTACCTCGACATCGACGAGGTCGACAACCTGACCGCGGCGCGGGCGGAAGTCGCGGACCAACTGGACGTCGACGCCGCCGAACTCACCGAACTGCTGGAACCCTTAGAGACCATCTACGCGATCGCGGACCACTGCCGGACGCTCGCGTACATGTTCGGCGACGAGATCGTTCCCTCGAACGTCGGGACGGGCTACCTCGCGCGGATGGTGCTCCGGCGGACCAAACGCCTCGTCGACGACGTCGGCGTCGACGCTCCGCTCGACGAGCTCGTGGATATGCAGGCCGAACGTCTGGGCTACGAGAACCGCGACACCATCCGCGACATCGTCCGGACCGAGGAGCGGAAGTACCGCGAGACGCTCGAGCGCGGCCGCCGGAAGGTGGAGTCGCTGGCGGCTGAGTACGCCGACCGCGGGGAGCCGATCCCGGTGGACGAACTCATCGAACTGTACGATTCCCACGGCATCCAGCCCGATATGGTCGCGGAGATCGCCGACGACTACGGCGCGGGCGTCGACGTACCCGACGACTTCTACTCGCTGGTCGCCGACAGACACACCGGCGCGGACGCGGCCGAGGCCGAGGGAGACTACGACGACGGGCTCGCGGACCTCCCGGAGACCGAGAAGCTGTTCTACGACGATCAGGAGCGCACCGAGTTCGAGGCGGTCGTCCTCGACGTCTTCGAGCGCGGCGACGGCTACGACGTCGTCCTGGATCAGACGATGTTCTACCCCGAGGGCGGCGGCCAGCCGGCCGACCACGGCACCCTCGCCACCGACGACGTGACCGTCCAGGTAACCGACGTCCAGGAGCACGACGGCGTGGTCGTCCACCGAACCGACGGCAACCCGGGGACCGGGGAGTTCGTCCGCGGGCAACTCGACGCCGAGCGCCGGTGGCGGCTCATGCGCCACCACACCGCGACCCACGTGGTCGGGTTCGCCGCCCGGCGGGTCCTCGGCGAGCACGTCCGGCAGGCGGGCGCCCGGAAGGGAACCGACAGCGCGCGGCTGGACGTCACCCACTACGAGCGGCTCACCCGCGAGGACGTCAAAGAGATCGAGGCGGTCGCAAACGACCTCGTGATGCGGAACTGCCAGGTGGAGCAGTCCTGGCCCGATCGCAACGAGGCGGAGGCCGAACACGGCTTCGACCTGTATCAGGGCGGGATCCCGCCGGGGACGCGGATCCGGACGATCACCATCGACGAGGACGTCCAGGCCTGCGGCGGCACCCACGTGGGCCGGACCGGCGACATCGGCGCGATCAAGGTGCTCTCGGCGGAACCGGTCCAGGACGGGATCGAGCGGCTGACCTTCGCCGCGGGCGACGCCGCGATCGAGGCCACCCAGCGTACCGAGGATGCGCTCTACGAGGCGGCGGACGTCCTCGACGTCACGCCCGAGGACGTGCCCGAGACCGCAGAGCGCTTCTTCACCGAGTGGAAGGAGCGCGGCAAGACCATCGACCGGCTGCGGACGGAACTCGCGGAGGCCCGGGCGACGGCCGACGACACGATCGACATCGACGGCACCCCCGCCGCGGTACGCCGGCTCGACGCCGACCCCGACGAACTCCGGGCGACCGCGAACGCCTTAGTCGACGACGGGGTCGTCGCGGTGCTGGGCTCCGGCGCCGGCGACAGCGCACAGTTCGTGGTCGGCGTTCCCGACGGCGTCGGGATCAACGCCGGGGAGGTGGTCGGCCGGCTCGCCGCCGAGGTCGGCGGCGGCGGCGGCGGCCCGCCGGACTTCGCCCAGGGCGGCGGCCCCGACGTCGACGCCCTCGACGACGCCCTCGAATCCGCGCCGGAGGTCCTGCGGGCGGTCCAGCGGGCCTGACGGCGGGGAAGCGACTCCCCGGGCCGGCCAACGCAAGATTTATTCGGAAGTGTTAGCGAGACGGAATGTGGACTCAGTATCGGACGCCGCCGCCGAGGTCGACGACGCGCGGTCGGTGTTGGTCCTCCGTCCGCAGTCGACGTCGCACGCGGAGACGAAGTGCAAGCGGGCGCTCGTCGGCGAGCCCGAGGCGGCGGATCTGCTCGGCGTGTCGCTCTCCAAACAGCCCGAGGCGTGGTACGACCACTGGTGTGACGTCCTCGGCGCGGAACCCGACTCGGCGGCGGTGGTCACGACCCCGGAGCTCGCGACCGGCGACGCCCCCGAGGACGTCGAGGTGAAGACGGTGGCGACGCCCTCGAACCTCACCGGAGTCGGAGTGAAGGCCACCCCGTATCTGAACCGATGGGAGGACCCCACTGCCGTCATCGAGAGCCTGACGGTGCTGCTCCAGTACGCCGACCAGCAGGAAGCCTACCAGTTCCTGCACGTTCTGGAGGCGCAGGTCCGACAAAGCGGCGGGGAGATGCAGGTCTACGCGGACCCGATCGCCGAGGACGACCGGACGATCGAACTTCTCAAGACGATCTTCGACGGCGTCGTCGAGTACGAGGACGGCGACGCGGAGTGGGACGTCCAGCGTCGGAGCAGGTGAGCGGAGCCGACGGGATAACGCCTCTGGAGTGTCTGGTGGGACGTATGCCGACCCTCTCACGCGACGGCGCGACGCTGTACTACGAGACCGCGGGTACCGGCGAGACGGTCGCGTTCGTCGGCGACGCCGGCTACGGGGCGTGGCAGTGGGGGTGGCAACACCGCGCCGTCGCCGGCCCCTACGAGAGCCTGGTGACAGACCTCCGGGGCGTCGGCCGCTCCGGCGGGGGGGCGGCGGTCGACGGCGTCGACGCGTTGGCGGCGGATCTCGCGGCAGTGCTCGCCGACGCCGGGGTCGACACCGCCCACGTCGTCGGCGCGGGACTCGGCGGAATGGTGGCGCTACAGGCCGCGCTGTCGACCTCGCGGGTGGGGAGTCTCGTGCTGATCGGGACCGCCGCGTCCGGGGACGGCCTCGACCTCGACCCGTTGTGGGCCGACCCCGCCGACCCCGACGCCGTCGAGCGGGCGGTCGCGGCAGGCGTCTCCGAGTCGTTCGCCGAGGCCCACCCCGACGCCGTCGAGCGGATCGTCGGGTGGCGGACCGCCGAGGACGCCGCCCGGCCCACCTTCGAGGCCCACGCCGCGGCGGCCGCGGCGTTCGACGTCTCCGATGGGCTCTACGAGATCACCCGGCCGGCGCTCGTGATCCACGGCGGCGACGATCCGGTCTGGCCCGCCTCGCGCGGCGCCGCGCTGGCCGAGGGGCTCCCCCGCGGGGAGTTCCGCGAGGTGGCCGACGCCGGGCACCTGGTCCACGTCGAGGCGTCGCGCCGCGTCAACGACGACCTGCTCGGGTTCCTCGACAGCGTGGACGCGTGACGGTCCGGGCGCACGGATCAGTACCGTCCGGGGGTCGGCGGCGTCGCGAGCGACGGCAGACGATACCAGGGTCGCAAGGCACTTCCTCCCCGGCCGCGTCGTACTGGTAATGAGTCGACACGACGACCGACTGCGGGTGGCGCTGCTCGACGCCTCGCACGGCGACACCCACACCCGTCGCAACTTCCGGCGGGAACTCGACGCGGACCTCGTCGAGTTCGACGTGACCGCCGGCGACCGGCCGGACGGCTTCGGGTTCGACGCGGTGGTGATCACCGGCTCCCGCGCGTCGGTCTACTGGGACGAGAAGTGGATCGAACCGCTGGTCGAGTACGTCGCCGCGGCCGACGAACGCGATCTACCGATCCTCGGCGTCTGCTACGGGCATCAGGTGCTCGCGGAGGCGCTCGGCGGCCGCGTGGAGTCGATGGGCGAATACGAGATCGGCTACCGGGAGATCACCCAAACCGCCGAGGACGAACTCCTCGCGGGGGTTCCGGGGACGTTCACCGCCTTTACCACTCACTCGGACGCCGTCACCGAACTCCCGCCGGGCGCGGAACTGCTCGCGGAGAACGACTACGGGATCCACGCCTTCCGGCGCGGCCGCGCCTGGGGGGTCCAGTTCCACCCGGAGTACGACCGCGAGACCGCCACGGACCTCACGAAGCGGAAGGATCTCGGCGACGAGCGGATCCGGTCGGTGCTGGACGGGATCACCGCGGAGAACTACGACGCCGCCTGCCGCACCAAGCGGCTCTTCGACAACTTCACCGACTACGCCCGCCGGCTCCGGGCGGAAGCGACCGCGTAGCCACACGCATCGGGGGACTCGATCACGCCTCGTCGGTCCAGTAGTCCACGTCGTCGTCGCGCCGGTAGTAGCCGGAGACGTCGCGGTCGCCCTCCCCGCCCGGCGGCGCCCCCGCGTAGACGCCGATCTTCTCCGAGTCGGGGTAGACCGTCACGTCGGGATCCCGCATCGTCGACACCGCCAGATACCGGAGCGGGTCGTCGCCGTCGTTCCGGAGCCGGTGGGCGCCGTCGGCCGACGCCGGGAACGCGCGGTAGTCGCCGGATTCCACCCGCGTTTCGCCGTCGGGGGTTCGCAGCACGCCGGTCCCGTCGAGCACGTAGATCGCCTCCGCGTTGGCCGCGTGGTAGTGGTACGGCCACGACGACGCCCCCGGCGGGAGCTCATAGAGGCTCGCCCCGAGGTCGTCGGCGCCGGCCGCCGCCGCCAGCTTCTTCCGGCGGAAGTGGGTCTCCCCGCGTTCGGTCTCGCTCCACTCCAGGTCGGACTCGTTGACGGGCTCCATAGGGCCGTGTTGTCGCCGGCGGGTGATATATGTCGGCGGGTGGCGGGCCTCGACCCTCGTCCGGACCGCCGACCGACGGCGTTTTCCCCCGGAGTCGACTACCGAGGGCCGATGGGAATCGATCCGGACTTCGACAGGACCCGCGACCGCCTCGACGCCGCGGAGCTTGCGGAACTGCGGTCGGCGGCGACGGAGACGGAGTTCGCAGACGACGTCGACGTCTGGGGACCGGTGGACCCGCCGGAGCAGCTCGGGATCCACGGGGTCCACGTCGCGGTCGATTACGACCTCTGTGTCGCCGACGGCGCGTGCTTGGAGAGCTGTCCGGTCGACGTGTTCACGTGGGTCGACACGCCCGGCCACCCCGAATCGGAGCGGAAGGTCGAACCCACCTACGAGGACCAGTGTATCGACTGTATGCTGTGTGTCGACATCTGCCCGGTCGACGCGATCGACGTCGACGGCTCGCGGTCCTGAAGCCGGTGCCGCCGGCGCCCGTGGATTCCCCGACGACGGGTCGGCAGGGTCACCGACGGGCGGCGCTCGCCCGGCCCACCGCGGGCGTTGCGGCCGTGGCCGCCGGCGCGCGCGGCAGCCGGAGGCACGCGACGGTCCCCGTGGGGTCGTTCTCCTCGAACCACACGTCGCCGCCCGACTCGATTGCGATCCAGTTGACCAGCCACAGCCCGAGTCCGCTCATATGTTCGAGGTCCGTCTCGTAGCCGCGCTCCAGCGCCGCGAGTTCGCTGTCGGGGATCCCTGGGCCGTCGTCCGCGATCCGGACCGTCGCGAACTCCGCCCCGCCGCGTGCGGTGGTCGTCGAGTCGATCTCGACGCGGGGTGTCGACGTGTCGTTGTGTTCGATCGCGTTCTCGATCAGATTCAACAACGCGGAGCTGACGAGCGGGTGTGCGAGCACCGGGAGGTCGTCCGGAAGCGACGCATCGATGTCGGCGCCCGGGTACTCCCGTGAGAGCTGTTCACAGCAGGCCTCGACCTGGGCCGCGAGGCCGACGACTTCGCGTTCGGCGTCGTCGGCGTGGAGGAGCCGCTCGATCTCCTTTGCGTGCTCTCCGAGTTCGACCAGGTCGGCGGCCTGCCGCTTGATGATGCGGGCCCGTTCGCCCGGATCGGTCGGGCAGTCGGCGAGAAGTTCGGCGTTACCCTGGATCACGTTCGCGTTGTTGCGGATGTCGTGGCGGAGCACGCGGTTGAGGACAGTCAGGTGCCGGGTCAGCTGGTCGACCTCCGCCCGGGCGGTGTGCTGGCGGGTTTCGTAGACGCCGACGACGAGCCCAACCAGCCCGCCACCCGACGCCGCGTTGACGACGACGAACAGCTGATCGCTCACGGTCACCCCCTCGGCGTGCTGGTAGAGGATCGTGAGCACCGCCATTACGGCCAGCGCGACGGCGCCACCGACGCACCACACCGCCGCGCGCGGGATGTACGCGTCGTCAAATCCGCTCCGATGGAGCCAGATCCCGCCCGCGAGGATCCCGAGCGCAAACCCCGCCGGAATCAGAATCCCAAGCAGAAGCGTCCGCAGGTCCTCGCCTTCGCCGACGGCGTGGAACGTGTGGAGTGAGAGGAACGCCGCTCCGACACCCAGGATGACGATCAGCCCGCCGCGGGCGCTCGCTTCGTTCGTGACGTTCATACTCCGTGTATACGGCCGTGTCGACGATTGCCACATTTAACTCTGGTCTGCAATTATCAATACCGATACCGGTCTCCGTTCGCACGGTCTCACGGTTGACACCAAGCCCGGAACCCCGACGGCAGCTGGAGAGAGCTTACAGCTCGACCGCCCGCAGCGTCTCGTAAACCGGTCCGTCGTCGGTGAGCGTGCTCTGTGTCAGCCGGACCGTCTCGACCCGGAACGATCCGAGGTCCGGGTCCGTCTCGCGGACGACGCGTTGCACCAACTCCTTCCTGCGGGCGTCGTCCATCCGGGCGAGCGTGACGTGCGGGGTGAACGCGTGATCGTCGCCCTCGAACCCCAGCGGTCGAGTTCGCGCTCGATCGCCCCGTTGAGCCGCGTGGTCTCTGCGACACCGCCGCCCTCGCGGACGCCCGCCCACACCACGCTGATGTGGTCGAGGGCGGGAAAGACGCCGAACCCGCCGACGCGTAGCCCGAAGGGGTCGACGCCGGCGTCCCCGACCGCGCGTTTCGGCGCCGACTCGACGTCGCCCACCCGCTCGGGGTCGGTATCGCCGAGGAGAAACGGCGTCAGATGGGCGTCATCGGGGTCGGCGAACCCGCAGCCCCTCGGCGTCGGGAAAGCGGTCCTGAGCGCCGGGTCACGGCCGGCGCAGCAAAGGATTTCACACTCGCTCGACAACGCCGGGTATGTCCCCGGACGGAGGCACCTACGTGTACTGCGCCGAATGCGGCGCGAAGGCCTCGCCCGACTGGTCGTTCTGTCGGAGCTGCAACGCGTCGCTCGACGACGCCGAGTCGGTCGACGGGAGCCTGATAGTCAGGGAGGACGGCGAGGACGTCGACCTCTCGGAGTTCGTCGGCGAGGAGACGGGGTGTGCGAAGTGCGGCCACACGGAGGCGACCGTCGACGACGTCGCGGTGACGGGCAACGACCCGTCCCGCGCGCTCGACGTCGAGAGCCGACGGTTCAAGACCGTCACCTGCGATCGGTGCGGGTACGCCGAACAGTACAAGCGGCGACGCCCCGAGGAGGCGCGCGCGCTGTTTCTACGGTGACCGATCCGAAGTGGACCGCGGACCGACGGGAGGCCGCCCGGGGACGCTCCGAGGGGCCAGCAGTTAACCGGCTCCGTCCCGAGGTGTAGAACGTCGGTATGGAGGAACTGAACCGCGTTTTGAGCAAGTACGCGACGAGCCAGGACCTGATGGACCGGATCAGGTACACCGCCGAGTCGCTGAGCATCGGCTTCGACCGCTGGGGCGAACAGTACGTGAGCGGGCCGAGCCTGTACATCCTGGTCGTTGCGAACGTCAACTTCGAGTCGTTCACCGATCCGATGGGTGACAACAGGTGGCCGGTCGAGCGGTGTAAGGTCGTAATGGAGTCGCCCGAATCGTTCACCAGAGTCGCCGGCGACGTCGCCTCCAGCCGGGACGGCGCCGTCATCGTGACGGGTGACGGAACCATCCAAGAGCAGATGGTGCGGGTCCGGAGCCCCGAACAGGGGTACAGCAGCGCGTTCGACGAACTCGAATACGCGGGGTGGATGGGAGCCAAACACATGAGCGCCCTGGAGACGTCGCTCCGCGATGAGGTCCTGTGGGTCATCACACTCAGCGAGGAGAACGGACGGGTCACGACCTTCCTCGACGGGACGTACCAGGACTACCCCCGCGAGGAGATCGGCGGCCGGTGGCGGCCGGAAGGGTAGCGGCGCCCGGCGGGACCGTCCCGCCACGGACGGACCGTTCGGTCCGGAGTCACCACGTCACCGTCCGCACCGTCTCGTAGACCGGCCCCTCGTTTGTCAGTGTGCTCTCCGTCAGCCGGATCTCGTCGACCTGAAACGACCCGAGGTCCGGATCGGCCTCGCGGACGACGCGCTGGACCAGGTCCTTCCCGCGGGCGTCGTTCATCCGGGCGAGCGTGATATGCGGCGTGAACTCGTGGTCGTCGCCCTCGAACCCCAGATCCGCGAGTTCGCGCTCGATCAGCCCGTTGAGGCGGGTCGTCTCGGCGATGCCGGCGCCCTCGCGGACGCCCGCCCACACCACGCTGATGTAGTCGAGCGCGGGGAAGACGCCGAACCCGCCGACACGGAGCTCGAAGGGCCCGGTGTCGGCGGCGTCGACCGCACGCTCTAAGGCCGACTCGATCTCAGCGACCCGTTCGGGATCAGTGTCGCCGAGGAAGAAGAGCGTCAGGTGGGCGTCCTTGGGGTCGACGAAGCGCAGCCCCTCGGCGTCGGCGAAGCGGTCCTGTGCGTCCGCGACGGCGTCGGCGAGGCGGTCCGGGAGGTCGATGCTGACGAAGAGTCGCATACGCCGTCGTTGGGAGTGAACCCACTAAACGGTCGGCGTCGCCCCCGAAACCGGCGGCGGGGCCTCCGTACGGCGTGACGCAGTCCTTAACCGTTCCGACGACCAACCCCGCAGTATGACAGACGGCGACGCCGACGACCACGAGTTCTCGTCGGGCCAGGGGTTCGACGCCGACTACGAGGAGTTCACCCTCGATCCGCCGGAGCTGAAGGTCGACCCCGCGAAAGTCGACCCCGTCGACACCCGGGTCGTCACCGACGAACTCGACCGGCGGAACATCGCCTCCGACCAGGTCGACGTCGAACAGCTCATCGACGTCGGGCTCTCGTACATGCGGATCAACCGCTTCGAGGAGGCCACCGGCACCTTCGAGCGCGCCGCGCAGTTCGCCGAGGACGAGTCGTTGGAGGCCCAGGAGGCGTGGGTGAACAAAGGCGCGGCCCACGCCGAACTCGAGGAGTGGGACGACGCGATCGGCGCCTACCGCGAGGCGCTTCGGATCGACGACGACTCGGAGCACGCCGCCTCCGCGGAAACCAACCTGGCGTACGCGCTGTGGAACGCCGGCGAGACCGAGTCGGCGCTGCGACACGCCGAGCGCGCCGTCGAGATCGACCCCCGATTCCCCCAGGCGTGGTACAACCGGGGGTTCTTCCTCCGGGAGCGTGGGCTGAACGAGGACGCCGTCAACGCCTTCGACAACGCGATCCGGCTGGGGATGCAGACCGCAGACGTCTTAGAGGAGAAAGCCGCCGCCTTAGAGGAGCTTGGCGAGGACGAACAGGCCGAGGAAGTCGCGGGGCGGGCCCAGGAGCTCCGACAGGAACAGGAGGAGGAGCTGCTCGAACAGCGGGACCGGTGACGTGACGCGGATGCTCCTCCGCGAGCGGCAGACCAAGGAGGGCCTGCTCGTGTCGGTCTGTGACGACGAGTGTCTGGGCGAGGTCTACGAGGACGGCGAGGTGTCCCTGGACGTGACCGAGGCGTTCTACGGCGGCGACGACGCCGAAGCGACCGACGCCGACGGGGTCGTCGAGAGCCTCAGGCGGGCCAGCGTCGCGAACATCGTGGGCGAGCGGTCCGTCTCCGTCGCGATCGACGCCGGGATCGTCGACGAGTCGCGCGTGCTCTCGATCGACGGGACGCTTCACGCACAGCTGGTCCGGATGTAGCGGGCGCCGGCATCGATCCGCCGGCCGCTGGACCCCGAGAGCCGTGTCACAACCGAAGCCGTGTTAGTCCTGGGGACCGTATGTGGACGTAATGGGAACGCAGGAAACGTATCCGATCGACGTCGGCGCCATCCGGGCGGACTTTCCGATCCTCGACCGGATGGTCGGCGGCGACATCGAGACGCCCGGCGAGGGGGCAGACGACACCGAGCCGCTCGTCTACCTCGACAACGCGGCCACCAGCCACACTCCGAAGCCGGTCGTCGACAGCATCGTCGACTACTACCACGGCTACAACTCCAACGTCCACCGCGGGATCCACCACCTGAGCCAGGAGGCGTCGGTCGCGTATGAGAAGGCCCACGACCGCGTCGCGGAGTTCATCGGCGCCGCCGGCCGCGAGGAGGTCGTCTTCACCAAGAACACCACCGAGGCGATGAACCTCGTCGCCTACGCGTGGGGGCTCTCGGAACTCGGCCCCGGCGACACGGTCGTCCTGACCGAGATGGAACACCACGCCTCCCTGGTGACCTGGCAACAGATCGCAAAGCGGACCGGCGCCGACATCGAGTTCGTCCGCGTCGACGACGAGGGCCGGCTGGATCTGGACCACGCCGCGGAACTGATCGACGACTCGACCGCGATGGTGTCCGTGGTCCACGTCTCGAACACCCTCGGGACGATCACGCCCGTCGCGGAACTCGCGGAGATGGCCCACGACCACGGCGCGTACATCTTCGTTGACGGCGCCCAGTCGGCGCCGACCCGCCCGGTCGACGTACAAGCCATCGACGCCGATTTCTTCGCGTTCTCGGGGCACAAGATGCTCGGCCCGACCGGGATCGGCGTGCTCTACGGGAAGGAGCACATCCTCGAAGGGATGGACCCCTACCTCTACGGCGGGGAGATGATCCGCCGGGTCACCTTCGAGGACTCCACGTGGGAGGATCTCCCCTGGAAGTTCGAGGCCGGCACGCCCGTGATCGCCCAGGGGATCGCGCTCCACGCCGCAATCGACTACCTCGACGACATCGGAATGCGGAACGTCCAAGCTCACGAGGACCTGCTTGCGGAGTACGCCTACGACCAGTTGTCCGGGTTCGACGACGTGGAGATCTACGGCCCGCCGGGCGACGAGCGCGGCGGCCTCGTCGCGTTCAACCTCGGGGGCGTCCACGCCCACGACCTATCGAGCATCCTCAACGACAAGGGGGTCGCGATCCGCGCGGGCGACCACTGTACCCAGCCGCTCCACGACAAACTCGGCGTCCCGGCGTCGACGCGGGCGTCGTTCTACATCTACAACACCACCGAGGAGATCGACGCCTTAGTCGAGGCGGTCGACGACGCCCGGCAGCTGTTCGCCTGAACGGCTGTCCGCCGGATCCGTACAGCGTTCGACCAGTGGTGAGCGGGTCGCGACGGTGGGGTCCGGCAGGAGCCTGTCGGATCACGTGGAGTCGCGCCCGCGCCGATACCGTACGGGGACGCGCTACCTGCCGAGGATGCTCCCGTCGGCCCACTTCTCCTCGTACTCCGTCTCGTCGGCCAGGAGCATCAGTATTCCCTCGATCAGGCCGAGGAGCGCCGGAATCGCGGTCCAGAAGAAGCACAGATAGAGGACGCCGTTCCGGGTGTTGCCCTGGTAAAACTTGTGGACGCCCAACCCGCCGAGCAGTATCGCGAGGATCCCCGCAGCGACCTGCTCGGAGTTGGCGGAGTCGTCCGTCCCGCCGGTGGGCTGTGACACGTAGCGAGCGGAAGCCCACCCCTTCAGGGGTGGGTGTAAGCGACAGCATAGCCCAGCAGTCTACGCGCTACGGCTCGTCTGGATGTTCCACCGCCTCCAATCCCGTTTCGATGATCTCCCGATACGCTTCTTCGAGGCTCACGTCTTGCTGTTCGGCGTAGTCTTTCACGCGCCCGTTCAACGTGTGCGAGATGTCGATGTTCGGTCGCATCGTCTGTGTCCAAAAGACATTTAGACGTAGGACTACAAATGTCTGTTGTCGTGAGGCGAACCAACACGTTCGCGGTGCGCCCGCTCTCCACGCAGGACGAGCAACTGCTCCGCGACCTGTTGGACGCCTCCGCCAGCCTCTGGAACGAACTGAACTACGAACGTCGCCAGAACTTCTTCGACGGCAATTCCGCGTGGGATACCGCCGACTACCGCAAGCAGTACGTCGGCGTCCTCGGCTCCGCCACCGCACAACAAGTCATCCGCAAGAACAGCGAGGCGTGGCGGTCATTCTTCGCCGCCCGAGAGAACGGCGAAGACACCGCTCCGCCCGGCTACTGGGGCAACGAGGACGAGGGACGGGAGTTGCGGACGTACATCCGCAACGACCAGTACACCCTCGAAACCGGCGAGCGGAGCCGTCTCGAAATCCCCGTGGGTCAAGACCTGAAAGAGAAGTACGGGCTTGGCTACCACGACCGACTGCGCCTCGAAGTCATTGGCGACCCGAAGTGGGAGGGCGAACAGGGCCGGTTGGAACTGTACTACGACGAGGTCGACGACACGTTCAGGGCCATTCAATCCGTCACCGTACCTGATTCTCGACGGGATTCACCAATAGCCGAGGAATCGGCTGCCTTGGATGTCGGCGCAAACAACCTCGTCGCCTGTACGACCACGACCGGCCAGCAGTACCTATACGAGGGGCGCGACCTGTTCGCCCGCTTCCGCGAAACCACCGAGGAGATATCCCGCTTGCAGTCCAAACTCCGCGAGGTCCGGTACAGTAGCCGACGTATTCGACGCCTCTATCGCAAACGGACGCGACGACGCGACCACGCACAGGACGCACTCGTGCGCGACTTGATGGAACGACTGTACGACGAGGGTGTTGCCACCGTGTACGTGGGCGACCTCACCGACGTGCTGTCGGAACATTGGTCGGCAGAGGTGAACGAGAAGACGCACCAGTTCTGGGCGTATCGCTCGTTCATCGACCGGCTTGCGACGACCGCCGAGGAGTACGGCATCGCGGTCGAAGTCGAGTCGGAAGCGTACACAACGGCGGAGTGCCCTGTGTGTGGCGAACGCGACGAGACAGAGCGGGACGGCGACGTGCTCCGGTGTTCGTGTGGCTATGAAGGCCACGCCGACCTCGACGCGTCACAGACATTCCTCGAACGACAGGCTGGCGAATCCGAAGTCGGGTCGATGGCACGGCCCGTGCGCCTCAAGTGGGACGACCACAACTGGTCGGAGATACCACACTCTCCCGAGAGGGCAAGTCCCAACGAGAAGCGCACAAACCAGAGTACCGGCGACGGGAAACTTGCCTCCGTGGGAACGGCATAGCCAACATCCCCACCGGAGGAATCCCACGGCTTCAGCCGTGGGAGGATGTCAAAACGGTCCCGCTGGGAGGGCAGATGGTGTGCAAGCAGAAACGGGGCGGTGTTCGAGAGGCCCTTCCGGAGTTCCCCTTTCATCACGGCGTGCGTTTCGTCCCCATCCTCTTACCTCATACTGCTCCAGCCGTCGAGGGGCGGGAGGGGCAGGTCCTCCCAAGATCTCCACGCTGTCGGCGTCGCCGCGCGGGATACCCGTGCCGTGTCGGTGCTCTCTATCGACCGCCGACCGCGAGCGATGACCTCCGGATCCCGAAGCACTTTGTGTGTGACAGACGGGGCCGGAACTGATGGTCGCAGTCGCGGAGTTCCTGACCGAGACGGTCGCGCGGACGATCAACGAGTTCGTCGACGGGCTCCAGACGGCCGCCCCGCGGCTCCTCGGCGGCCTGGTCTTTCTCACGATTGCCTACGCCGCCATCCGGCTGCTCACCGGGACCCTCCGTCGGACGCTCGACTCGGTTTATGCCGAGGACCAGCGCCTCGTGGCCGACCTGGGCGTGACGATCGCGAGCATCTTCCTGTGGTTCGGGGTCGCCTTGACGCTCCTGAAGATCTTCGGGATGGGGGAGATCGCGGCGAGTCTCGGGACCGCCACGGGGTTCGTCGCCTTGGGGATCTCGTATGCGCTCTCGAATATGCTCGCCGACACCGTCGCGGGGGTGTATCTTCTCCGGGACCCCGATTTCAACCCCGGCGACGAAGTGAAGGCCGATCCGGTGACCGCGATCGAACTCCGGAAGACCCGGTTCCGGAACGCCGAGGGCGAAACCGTGGTCGTCGCCAACCGCGACGTGGAGAAGAAGTGGACGAAACTCGGAACCGACGCCGCGGACACCCCCGAGTGACGGAACACGCGTTCCCGCCTGCCGTGGATAGCGCCACAACCGCAGGCGATCCCGACCGTCCTCATACTGTCGGCTATAGTCACGTGACGGATTTCGACACCCCGGGGTGTCGAAAATTTTCACGTAGTTATAGCCAACAGTATCAGTGATAACAATTCCCACATACGCTTTACTTTCTACAGACGTATCTCACACATATGGTACACGTACGGTGTGACAGTTACGCCCAGTGGATCGGCAGTATCCTGGCACTGCTCGTCGTCACGAGTGGTGTCGGTGTCGTCACCGCCCAGTCCGATGCAGCGTCGGACCAACCCGAGTGGGCCGACGGGGCGTTCGCGGAGTACGGGGAGATGGTCGCCGTCTACAACGAGTCGATCACGTCGACGGACCTCGGCATCGCTGGCGACCAGTTGGCGAACGAGCGGGTGAACCTCGTCGTGACCGACTCCGACGGGTCGACGGCAACGTTCTCGTTCCGGACGGACAGCCAACTCCGGATGACGGAGGTGAAGCAGGGCACCCGCGCAGACGCGACGATCCGGATGTCCACCGACCGCGAGACGTTCAACGAGACGCTCACCGCCGACGACCCGGCGGCCACGTTCACCAACGCGGTCACCGAGGGCGACATCGAGATCGACGGGCTCGGCACGACCAACGCGGTGAAGTGGACCGTAATAAACACCGTGGCGGACCTCGCGCGGAGCCTCGGGGTGTTCTGAAGTCGGAGCCTCGGCCTGTCCCGAGGCTGGCGTGGTCGCCCGACAGGGCGGCCACGTCGGCGGATCACTCGATTGGGTCGTGTTAAGTTAAGCGTGAAGAGTGAGGCGTGCTGATTTCTGAGTGATCTATGCCCGAAATCACACGCCTCAGCGACGGTAGCGACTGGATCGAATTAGATTTTGTGGAGCGTCAGCGGA
>NZ_JACKXD010000007.1 GCF_014212355.1 Halobellus ruber | reverse complement strand
ACCTTCTGTTCTCCAACGGAGCACATACTGCCCGGGAGATGTACAAGGAGGCCGACACTGACGTTCAGAACACGTATGCTAAGCGTGAAACTTCTGTTCTCTCGTTTGATGTCGAAGAGACCTACAGTATCCGCTCTGGGACTGGAACTCAACTCGGAACGCTCGAATACGGCACGTTCACGGTTATGGTACACGCCTCTTCCTACCGAGCGAAGTACAAGAACGGCGCGATCGATTCTGAGCGAACACCGTTCGAAGTCTGCGGCGATCCCGACTGTAGCGGGGTCGTGTACTACGATGACGACGAGGAGCCATACTGTAGCGCCGACAGCGAACATAACCCTGAAGCCGAGGAAGGTTCTGAATTCGTCCGACTTGGTTATTCTTACGAGACGGACGGCGTCAGGGTTGATCTTGGCACGTCCGAAACCTCACACGTGTTCGCGCACGGATTTCGACTCGCACTCCAGTTCCTTGGGGGTGTCAGCATCCGTGATCTGACTGAAGTCGTTCACGAGGCGTCCTCGATGGTTGATGTTTTCGATGCACAGGAAGGTGGAGCTGGTATCGCACATCTCCTTGTCGCCGGTTCAGACACGGAGAACTTCGACACCGCCATTCGCCTGATGCGCGATCATCTGGCGTGTGATTGCGGCGATGGATGCCCGCTGTGTTTGTATCAGTACGGCTGTGCTACCCGCAATCAAAGCGATACGTTCGATAGAGAAGGTGTCGTAGACCTATTGGAACGGACTGATTTACACTTGGTTCGCGGTAATCAGGCTATAGGAACATCACAAAACAATTCAAATTAACAGGAGTGAGTGAAGTCAAGTCTCAGTTCTCTTTTTATATACTCTCTATTTTGCCGTATTGAATAGTGGCGTCTTAGCAAGATGGAGCAACACTGGGTTTGAAACCGCAGGTGAGAGATGAGAGTAACTATTACCAGAGCCGTGATTTCTGGCATAGACCTGCTCACACCGACTCACCCTTCATCTTTATTGAGCGTGACTGAGTCACGGCTCGCAACACATCTGCTGTGATCTGGAAGTCACGGTCATATTGGAAGGCTTCATTATCCTCACTGTGATACCAGTTGATGGTGAGTAGTTATCCGTGAGGTTCTATGTGCCCGAGTGGGATGATCGGGTGGATGCAGATTACGATTTTGTCCACGATGAGCACTCGACGCTCGGGACTGATGAGCGGGAACTTGCGTATATTTGGGATCTGTTCGATCGGCAAACCACGCCAATAGACGGTGTTCTACTCTCGCGTGAACAGGCCGAGGAGAGTAAAGCCAAATCGGAACGTCTCCGCAAGTACGGGATCTATGATGCGCCGAAACTCGATGTTCCGGAGTGGTTGCCGACAGTCAGCGACTGTGGGGCGTGGGGGTACAAGTCGCTTCCGTTCCCGCCGTACGATAACCGTGAGATGCTGGCGTTCTACGAGCAACTCGGTGTTTCGACCGGTGTCACGATCGATCACTTGGTCCTTGGTGCTGGGCACACCGCTCGTCTCTATCTCGACGAGCGAGGGTTCGACGGTGACTTCGGGAAGGGGGATGTTCCGGACCGGTTGAAAGACGACGTGGACGTGATGGTTGATACCTGGCCGGATAGCGGTGAGTCTGTTGACGGGCGGACCTGGCCAGATTACGTAGCGGAAGAAGAACCGTCGATCTACGATGTCTCAGAAGTTGAGCCGTTCCGGCCGTCAGACTTCGAGGGGAGTACCACGGAGATCATCGATCGGATGCGTACTGATCCGCGGGCGGTCTACCGTGAGGACGATATGCAGTACCGGTATGATCTCACATTGCGGAACGCCCGGGAGATGTGGGAACAGTATCAGGCCGGTGATTACTCGTTCCGGCTGATGGCGGCGATTCAAGGGTGGGACCCCGAGTCGTATCGATCCGCTACCGAAGAGGTCCTTGAGCTCGGGTACCAGTATCTTGGGATCGGCGGGGTTGCTGGGAGTCCGGAAAATGTCGTCACCGACGTGGTGTCTGCCGTTGGACACACAATCAAGTCGTTTGAGCGGACGCACGAGACGCGAGTTGATTCACACGTCTTCGGGTTTGCGAAGACCGGTGCGTTCGAGACGATTGGGCGTAGCGGGATGGCGAGTTTCGATAGTGCGAGTATGCTGCGGGCGGCGTGGACCGGGGGGCAGAACTACCATTTCGGGCCTGATGAGCGGTACGATGCGATTCGAGTGCGGTATCCGACCCACCGGGACGACCTCGATACGAGCATCAAAAAGGCGCTTCGAGGCCAAGAGGTGCTGTACGCCTTACGCGCGTTCGATGATGGAGAGTCGATTGGTGAGGCGCTTAGGACGTGGCACGACCGTGCTACTGCCGCATTCGACGGAATCGAGTCGTATCTTCGAGAGCATCGCCACGACGACCGGTATGACTGTGAGTACATTCAGGAGACTGAGGAGTCGTTCCGGTCAGGGTATGAGCACGGGCGTGCCTTTCGGGCGAGTTTCGGGGATCCGTTGAGTTCGCAGCTGGTCAAACTGCTTCGAGACGATGATCCTGAAGATCCGATCCCGTTCGAGGAGTATCTCGAATACCTCGACGTTGCTGAGACAGTGTTTGCGGACTGGACGCCGACGCTCCTTGACCGAATCGACGACCTCGAAGATGATGAGCCCGGGACGCTTGAGGCGCTCTGGCCACTCGTTGAGTCGTACGCGACGTGGCCGCCGATTGATGACGGCGACCTGCTGACAGCGTACCGCGAGCTCCTGGCGGCGGAGCCGTGGACCGAGTGTTCGTGTCCGATCTGTGCCGAACACGGGATCGAAGTTGCGATCTTCCGTGGAAACAACCGCAACAGGCGTCGTGGGTTTCATAATACGCGGCAGTTCTACGACCAGTTCGAAGAGGAACTTCCGAAAATCCTCGTTGTAACTACTCCTGACGCATCTTTACCAGGGAAAGGCTCCATCGAAGAGTACCTGGTGGCGAACCGTACCGCGTTCTGGAACGCTGTACACGATCTCCCGGTCGCAGAGGTGGGGCTTGTCACGGCGGACGGCGTCTTCGAGTGGTGGGCGGATCGGCCCCGCGTCTCGCTTGATCCCGACGTGATGATCGAGGCGCTCGCTGATGGAGCTACGCGGTATCAGGATGTCTTCCTAGATACGCGACACTGGTCACCTGCGGAGCGACTCGAATCGGAACTGGCCGAGGCTGACTGTACGCTTCATACGTACGAGGACCCGGAGACGCTTCGGGCCGGTGTGCTTGATCGACTCGGCTACGGGGAGTCGTTTCTCCCGAAACAACTCGTTCAGTCCGGGCTCTCGGAGTACTAGGATGCGTCTGTTGATCATCGATCAGTGCTCGGGTAGCAAGGCTGTCCCGCGCGGAGTCGAAGTGTTCGACGTGAACGAGATTGATTCGGCGTCGCGTGATGAACTCCTTGACCGGGAGGGAATGCCCGCGATTCCGGCACGGAAGTTGTACGATGGCCGGCAGCAGCGATATATCGACTCTGCGGTTGATCAGCTTCGGGAAGTTGGTGATACGGTTGATAGATACTACGTGAGTGCTGGGTTTGGTGTCGTTGATGAACGGACGGAGTTGCCACCGTACAATGTGACGTTCGCGGAGATGACTTCGAGTGAGATCGATAACCGAGCGAGCGACCTCGGGATTTCAAATGATATCGTGGAACTGGTCAGTGCGACGGATCCATACGATATTGTCGTTTTCGCGCTGGGGGCGGACTACTACAGGGCGTGTGACATCACGCGGGTCCTTGATGCGCTTTCGGAGACGACGACCGGGGTGGTGTTCAATCGTGAAGAGGATGCAGCCAAGCGGGCTAATGTTGTGTCTGTGCCGGCCCGCACTGAGCAGGCTGATGAGTACGGATCGATCGTTGTAGCCTTGAAAGGAGTGTATTTGACTCACTTTGCGGGGCATCGCAACGCAGGTACTGTTCCAGCAACGCCTGCTGAGCTCAAAGAGTTGTTTTTCACGGATCCAGTAGAACAGACGGGTTTGAGCGATTTCTGAGGCGTCTCAGCGACCGTTCTCAAGAAGGGTATCGATCGTTTCGAGGCGCTTCAGTACTTCTTCCCCGCGTTCGGTGATTTCGTACTGTACGTTCTTTGTTGTGTGCTCCGTCCGGTCGATGAGTCCATACTTCTCAAGCAGTCGGAGTCGTTTCGTGATTATGTCGCTTGAGGTTTCCAACTGTGTTTCAATCTGTGAGAAGTTCTGTGGACTCTCGGCTGATAGTGCCGCAAGGATTTCGAGTGACCATTTCGGTTTGATGACTGACCGAACGGTCTCGTGCATCTACACCGGGTTCGAAGGGCAGGTCCAAAACGTGTATCGGTCGGTGATGAAATAGGTTGGTTTGTACCAAGCTTTATGAGCTGTGCCGACGAACGCGAGCGTGGCGCGATGCTGTATCGACAACGCTCACTCGACACCCCGACGGGGACACTGGAGACGCCGGTGTTGTTCCCGGTCAGCAACATCGGGAAACGGTCGAGTGACAACACGCCAGAATACGCGGACAGTATCCCAGACATCCGAACAGCGATGGTGAACGCCCGGGCGATCCGCCAGCGCGATCCTCAGTGGGACCGCATCCAGGATGGGGCGTCCCTCAGAGATGAGATGGGGGTTCCTTCGGACACGATTGTTTTCGCTGACAGCGGCGGATTCGACTTCGAGTCGGGTGATGTTGATACGACGCCCAAGCAGTCACTCGCTACCCAACGAGCGATAGGTGCTGATATTTTTGGGACGGTTGATGTGCCGCTTTCCCCAGAGAATCGTACGGCCGAGAATAAGGATCGGGTCGAACGCAGTACGGAGTACGCTCTTGAAGCGAGCGATCACCACGATGGTGATGCACTCCTCTTTGCTAGTGTCCACGGGTACACCACAGAGACTGTCGCAAACACTCTTCAGTATCTTGAGGATAATGGGGAGTTCGATGGGTACGCATTGGGGAGTATGGTTCCGATCCGGACGGACTATGAGAAAGTCACTCGACTGATACTTTCGGCGCGGCGGGCGACCGACAAACACCTACACGTCTACGGATTAGGGGGTATCGTCTACCAGCCGTTGCTGTTGTACCTCGGCGTCGATAGCTTCGATTCGACGGCGTTCATCAGAAGCGCCGGCAATCGGAACTATCTCTTACCGGGGTTCGGTGGGATTGAACTCCACCGAATTGACGAGTTGAACCACCTACCGTGCTCGTGTCCAGTCTGTGCAACCCGGGAATTCGACGAGATTCGAAAGGATCGTGATCTCCTGACCCAACACAATCTCTGGGCATTAGCGACCGAACTGAGACGGTTCCGGTTTATGGCCGCATCAGAGACCGACATTGAGGATTATCTCGATCTTCGGTTCCAGGGGAATGGAGTTACCGAACGGGCATACGGGATCGCAAAACAACAGGTACGGAGACTCAAATGAGCGAACGTCCGACGATACGGCCCGTCACGCTACCTCGCTTAGTCGAACTAACGAACGTCTGTGACGAGGACTCACAGTCCACGGACGCGATCCAGACTGCGCTCGACGTGAGTAAACGGCGTGCTCGTGAGACAATCCTCGAAGCCGTTCGACTCGACTTCCTCAATAAACACAGAGATCCTGACGAGGGAGAGGCCGACCCGGAGTACGTGACAAGCGACGTTGGCTCTGAGTTCCTTTCCGCTGTCAGGGCTGAGGCGTGGTCAGACGCGAGTGAGATCCTCAAGTTACAGAGCCCGCATTACGGTGCGTTCCTGGCTGTCGTTGCTGATCTTGAGGCGGCGCTCCCTGAAGTTGTGCTTGAGCGACTCGATACTGGGCAAGCACAAACTGACTATGAATTCAACCAGACAAGTCTCGACGTGCTCGGTGATTGGGGAGAACGGCTTGGAGCGATCCAGCGTAACGCGTTCACTGGGGCTTATTACAGGCCGTTGAACAGGAGTGTGTCGTCGGCGTTTCCCTCTGTTCTCCTTGAGACGTTCCACAATCTTGAGGAGACGACCGGCGTGAATATGAACCAGCATTACGTGTCGATCCCGGAGTTGCGGGAACACACCTGTGAGCGGCTCCAATGTACCCGGCAAGCTTTCGATAAGGGGCTGCTCACGCTGGCGAGCCAGAACGTTGGCCGCGTCGAGTTGTCAGGGGCACCTGTCGATACAGGTGCCAAAGAAGCTGCGTTCGGAGTCAAACAAATCGCGCTGACCAATGATGACGGGTTGGTTTCGACGGACCAGTCCACGGACCGTGTGATGGCCGGGGTCGAACAGTTCGACAAACAGTACTACTACCTCGCCATTCACGACGAGGACCTTACCTTCACACAGGAGACAACCCAATGACAAACGATTCGTTCACAATCACCGACCAGACGCGCGACTACGAGTTGTATGACCTCAACGAAAACCCGTTCCCGTACAGTCCGGTTCCCGAGGATGACCCGGAACTGTACTGTGGGCAACAACACGTTGCTGAAGCGGTCAGTGACACAGTGTCAACGTTGCTTGGGACAGGGAAGTCCAAACACTTGGTCGTCACAGGCAAGTACGGAAATGGGAAGTCACACACGCTGAAGTACGCCCGTTCGCTCGTACGGGATCGGGACGATGTGCTTGTCGGGTATGTCGCCCAACCCGGTGAGGGCTTTCTCGACATCTACCACGAATTTATGTACGATGTCGGATTCGACGGCGTTCAAGAGATCGCGTATGAATTCCTTGCGACCGTCGCCCGGACAGAAACCCAGGCCGATCCGGATGACGCCGAAGCAATGCGGGAACTCATCGATAGTGGGGAAGTCCTGTTATCTGAGCTTGTCCCGACCGCGATCCAACGGTTGAGCGATATCACGAAGTTCGCTGACTTCGCCCGTGCGGTTGTTCATATGGTGTACGAGGACACCAACCTCTACGCCTGGCAGTGGCTTACTGCAGAGGGTATCCGGTACGAGCAACGCAAGGAAATGGAGATACATACAGCCCTCGACGACGACACGATGGGCGTTCGGGCATTCACCTCGTTCAAGAACCTCTTGCGTGATTTGGGGTACACAGGCGTGTTTGTCTTCATCGACGAGTTCGAAGCCATCGCTCGCCTCAAAAACAAGACCAAGCAGTCGACATTGAATAGCATCCGGCATCTAATGGATCAAAACGGATCCGGACTTTCGATCCTCTTTGCCTGCGCCCCCGAAGTGTGGCAAGATGTAATGAGCGAGTACCACGCATTCTCTGAGCGGATTGGTAATGAGGTCGCTCTTCGACCGCTTACTGATGAGCAGATCAGGGAGTTGATTATTTCATATCTCAACACGGCCCGACCGAGGAATCGTGACTCCATCGAACCGTTTACCGAAGAAAGCCTCACTTTTGTCCTGCAGCGCTCGCAGGGTAACATCCGACAGGTGCTTTCGCTGTGTAGTCGGGTGTTAGATCAAGCCTCTTCCAAAGATCGCACCCTGATTGATGAAGCATTCGTCCAAGACGCACTCTGAGAATTAGCTTCGACCTCAGGACATACTCTCACTACTGTGAATCGCCAGCCTCCTCCTGCCGTTTCCGATCCGACTCATCGAATCCATCGGTGTGGCCCGTAGAGCGGACTTCACTGACGCGAGCACTCGTGGAGTCGTACGCTGCCTCTGCACCTTCCCCACTGTGGTCCATATCGAGTGACTTCTGTGCATCCATTCCCATCCGCTCGGCGGTGAGTGCGGCATCTTGGTTAGCACCGATGAACAGGAACTCCCACTTGAACTCCTCGCGCCAGTATTCAACGATGCCCTGGACGGACTCCTGCGATGTCTCGGAGGCGTTCTCCTTCCCGTCGGTCAGAACGACTACAACCACGGAGTCGGGTTCGTTTGCGTCCAGCGACGCGAGGTGTGAATTCGTTCCGTCAATTGCCGTCACAATAGCGTCGTAAAGCGCTGTTTGTCCGCCGGGTACGTAGTTCTCCTCGTCGAGTTCTTCGGCATCCGTGAGGCGCCGTCCCTCGTAGATGGTCTCGACATTTGTATTAAACTCATAGAGACTAACGGATGCGGATCCCTCCTCAGTACGCTGATCTTCGAGGAATGAATTGAAACCGCCGATCGTGTCGTTGCGGATCTTTGCCATCGAACCGGAGGAGTCGAG
Organism: Halobellus ruber; assembly: GCF_014212355.1. NCBI lineage: Archaea > Methanobacteriati > Methanobacteriota > Halobacteria > Halobacteriales > Haloferacaceae > Halobellus > Halobellus ruber. The sequence continues at coordinate 147,321 of NZ_JACKXD010000007.1, read as the reverse complement.
GACAAAAGTGATGTGCGAGTCCATTGCATCAGTCCGACTACATCATCGTATATAAGTGAGAAATGGGGAGACAAAGGTTGGATCAACAATCGGTCATTCCTCAAGCGAGAACCTCGGGCGCGCCGGGCAACTCCACCGAACGTCACACTCCGCACAGGTTCCCTCGGACAACTCGTCGTCGGGAGTAATGTCGAACCAATTCCCACCGTCGCTCCGGAGCAGTGGGTTTCGCCTGACCAATCCTTCCACTTTGTCGTGCTACCCCATCTTATATAAATGAAAAAACGATCCGCTTCCGACAGTATTTATTCGGACGTGTCGACGACGTTTCTGAGTTGCTGCCACGCTTTGTGGTAGAGGCGCTGTTTGTCCATCACCGAGTCTGTTACACTGTCGAGACGAGTCAAATCCATATTATCCTCGATGTCCGCCATCTTGACGCGTGCCGCGATGGGGTTCTGAGCCGCCCGCTCGACGAACTCCATATAGTCCTCGTCTTCCCGTTTCGTGAGGGCATCGACGGCAACACGGACCTCGCGGCCGAACCGGTCTTCGATCTCTGCTAACTCGTAGTCAGAATCCTCAACGACGTCGTGGAGCACTGCGACAGTCCGTTCTCGTTCGGTGTCCATCTGCTCCATCACGCGGAGCGGATGGCGAATGTAGGTCGCTCCTGCCTTGTCTTCCTGCCCCTCATATGCGTCAACCGCGATGCGAATGGCCTCCTCGAGATTGTTCATACCGAAGACAGTAGGTTTCGATTCATAAAAGAAGGGAGTATACAAGCGGTACTGTTTAGTTAGCAACGAAATCGACGAGAACGGCAGAGTGAGACCTCGGAAGCCGGCGCGCTCTCGATTCCTGGGACTCGCAGTTACAATCCCTGTAGATTTCACCCCGTGAGTAGTTCGCGTCAACCGCCGACACAGGCAGGTCTTCCGCTTTCGAAGAAAGACACGTATCCCAATGTGGCCGTTCCACGCCTTCTAGCTGAGTAACTTTACTTTCACCGTCGTTCGCGAATCCTTATAACGCACGAATGTCTCCGGAAAGAGTGCAAATCGATGACAACACTCCTCCACGTCAGCGATACTCACCTCGGGAACCGACAGTATGGAAGTGACATACGAAAAGACGATATGGCAGAGGCGTTTGACCGGGCGATCGACGTTGCCGTAGACGAGAATGTCGATGCAGTCATTCATACTGGCGACTTGTTCGATAGTCGAACGCCCTCACTGCCCGAGGTCACCCGCTGTATCCAGACGCTGCGGAAACTCGAAGAGGCCGATATTCCGTTCTATGGCATCGTCGGGAACCACGACAGCAAGATGGACGAACAGTGGCTCGACCTCATTCACGAGACAGGGACTGCTGAGCGACTGTCTCGTGAACCGACGATAGTTGGCGGCGACGTCGCCGTATACGGTATCGATTCGGTTACGAAGCCTTCCTGGCACTCGAAGGACTTCACCCTCGAACCGCCGGAGGACTCAGACGCGTTCACGCTACTCTGTATGCATCAACTTCTCGCACCGCCGATTCCCGGGTCGGAGGAATTCATAGCCGATCACTCGGCCGAGGAAGTTCTCGACCGCGTCGGGATCGACTTGGACGCGCTAGCTCTCGGTGACTACCACAAGCCCGAAGAGGACGTCGTCAATGACGTTCCGGTCTGGTACGCCGGCTCGACTGAGCGCTGTAGTCTCACAGAAGAAGAACCGCGGAGCGTGAGTCTCCTCGAGGTCGAAGACGGCTCGATTCGACGGCGGAAGCGCGAACTGGACACGCGGGAGTTCGCCCCGATCTCGATCGAGTTCAGCGAGGGCGACGCACACAGTCGACTCAACGATGTGCTGGACCAGTACGATCTTAAAAACAAAGTCGGACACATAACCCTTCGAGGCGAACGCACCGCTCTAACCTCGAGCGACGTCTACAGCGCCGTGATGGATCGTGGTGCCGCAGTCGCCAAAATCAACGACGACCGTGGCCGGCAGGAACTCAATCTTGGTGACGGTCCCGAAGGTGACATTCAGAACCCAGATGAGATCATCGACGAACAGATCGCCAACGAGAACCTGAGCGAAACTGCTCTCTCGATTGACGAACGGGTTCGCGGCGACGAAGGACTTCCGAACAGCAAGGACGGCGTCGCCGACGAAATCGAGGAAGACATCAAACAGGCTCAGAAGGAGGCCTTCAGCGACGACAGGGCCGACTCCGCTGAGGAGGTGGCAGAATGAAAATCAAAGAGCTGACTCTCCAGAACATTCGCAGCTACGAGGATCAGACGGTCGAATTCCCGGAAGGAACGATCCTTGTTCACGGTGAAAACGGCGCTGGGAAGACATCACTCCTGATGGGAATCTTCGGTGGACTGTTTCTGTCCGACATCACCAGCGCCGGCAACCAGAGTTTCAACCTCGACGACTTGGTTCGCCGCGACGAGGACAAAGCCCACATCGAACTAGTGTTCGAGATCAACGGGGTAGACTACACGGTCGAATGGACGTTCTATACAACGAGCACAGGCCCGTCTGCGACGCTCACGTCCCCTGCGCTTTCCGAGCCGGTGAGTCAGGTCAGTAATGTCAAAGACGAGATTCAGAAGATCCTCGGTATGGACAAGGACGACTTCTCGGCCAGCGTCTACGTCCGCCAAGGAGAAATCAACCGGCTCATCGATGCCGATACCCGGACTGAACTGATTGACAGTCTCCTCAACCTCGACGTAATCGATGAGTACGTCACGAAGATGGAGGGGGCGAAACGCGGGGCGAAGCGCATTCGACGCGATAACGAGAACTATCGCGAGAAAGCCGAAGAGCAACTCGAAAAAAAGTACGATCGCGACGAGTCCCAGTTCGAGGCTGATATTAGCGACCTCACTAACGAGCTTCAGGAGAGAGAGGACGAGAAAGAAGAGGTGGAGGAGTTCATCCACAAACTGGATGACCGACGAAGCGAGCTTGAGGGGAAAATCGACTCGTACGAGGAGACACTGGAAAAGAAGGAAGAGAAGAAGTCCCAGATCGAGGACGCTGAGAGTTCCCGGGCTGAGAAACGGCAGGAGAAACAAGATGCCCAAGACGCCATCGAGGCCAGCCGCGCCGATATTGAGGAACTGGAAGAGGAAATCATCGACTTGGACGAAGCCGTTGAGTACGACTTGAGTACAGCGGCTACCGTCGAGGACGCTGCCGAGTCCGTTCAAAAGGAGTATACTGACGCGCAACAGGACCGCACGAAGTGCGACAGTGAATTAGAGACGGCTCGTGACAACCTCCAGGATCTCGAAGACGACCTCAAAGATGAAAAAGGCGAGTTAGAGTCGGTTGAGCGGGAACTCGCTGAAGAGGAAGCAACGCTTGAAAAAAAGCAGGAGGAGCTATCTGACGAGGAAGACGAGTTGCAGCGCCGTGTTAATGCACGCGATAAAAAAGCAGCAGACTTCCTCCCCGAAACACCGGCCGACGCGATCGATGAGAGCGTGCGCGAAGAGGTTGAAGTACGCGTCGACGAACTCGATAACGAACGCGAGGAAGCTGACAAAGACCTCACCAGAGTCCGGACAGAACTCGAACAAAAGCGAGACGACCTAGAGGACAAAGAGGGGGCTCTCCAGGAGACCCAGTCTGACCTGGAAACAGCACGTGATGAGCGGGATTCGCGTGAGCAGGCGCTAGAGGAGTTGGAGTCCGAGGTTGAGACGGCAAAGGAAGAGTTCAACAGCCGCGTTGAAGACCTTCAGCAGGAGGGTGACTCTCTCGAAGCGGAGATTCCCGTGGATAGTCTGGCCGAGGTTCGGGACGAACGTATTCCGGGGAGACAGGACGAACTGGCGTCCGAAATCGAGTCGGTTAGTGAATCGATTGCTGGGTTGGAAACCCGGGAAGAGCAACTCCAGGAAGACATCGAGGAAGTACAGAATCTCAGCGATCAAGACAAGTGCCCCAAATGTGGTCAGGAGGTCGACGAGTCCTATGTCGAAGACGAAATCGGAGACTATGAGGACGAACTGGCTCAAGTCCGGGAGGAACTCGACGAGAAGCGCGATCAAAAAGCCGACCTCGAGGCCGAGCGCACGGCCCTCGGCAACCTCCTCGACGACGTTCGTGACATCATAAACTATCGCGACGAGGTACTCAAGGAGAAGCGAAGCGCTCGGGACGACAAACAGGGCGAGGTAGACGACGCCGAGGAACGTGTTGATGAGTTAGAGTCCGACATCAGCGAACTGGAGAGCCAGATTTCTGAGTTGGAAGACAAGATTGAGTCGCTTGAGGAAGAGGAGTCTGAACTGAGTGGGCAGGTCGAAGAATTCGAAGCAGAGGTTGCCGCTGGCGAGACGGTCCTCGATGCGTTCAGCGAGGTCGAAGAGCAACGAGACACGGTCGAAACGCTCCAAGAAGCAGTCGAAGATCTAGAAGAGGACATCGGTGATCTCGAAGAACAAATCCGGGACGCTCAAGAGACGATTAACGACTTGGAGTCTAAGATAGAATCACAAGAGGAGACAGTTGCGGAAAAAGAGGCGGCACTTGCGGAGGCCGAGGAACGCGTCGACGAGATTGAGGAGACTCGGTCGCACGTCGGTGACGCCCAAGACAAGTACGATGAGATCGACGACCTCCAGAACGCCATCGATCGGCACGAGCTAACTGTTGCCAACTGTGACGAGCGAATACAGGACCTGAACCAGCGTATCAGCACTCTGGAGAGTGAAAAAGAGGCTCTTGAGGAAGAACTGGGCGACACCGACGTCGATAGTCTGCGAGACGACCGCGACAAACTCGAGGAACGTATCGAGGAACTAGAAGAGGAGGTCGAAGACTACGAATCGGAAATTCATAACCTCCGCGACGAGCGCATATCGTTGGAGAAGGACCTGGATAGCCTGCGTGAGCTGAAGGAAGACATTGATCGCTACGAACGCCAGTACCAGTGGGCAGACGCGGTCATCGGCGAGATCGATACGATGCTGGCTGCGTACCGGGGTTCCAAGTCGGAACTTCGCGAGCAGTATCTCGGGTATCTGCGAGAGTACACGAACGAAATCTTCGACGAAGTCTACAAGAACAGCAGCTACCAGCAGGTCGTCATCCGCGAGGTGGAAAACAAGGGCGACTTACAGTACGACTTGAAGCTACTTCGCAACGATGGAGACCTGGAGGACCCCAGTAACGCTAGTGGTGGCGAGAGAGCGATCGTCAATCTCGCCCTTCGAGCCGGGATCTACCGTCTAATCGCCGAGCTTGAGGGCGGCGACCGCGGGAAACTCCCTCCCTTCATCCTCGACGAACCAACCACCTTCCTCGACGAGGGCCACGTCGGTCAACTCGAGGAGATGCTCAATACGATCAAGAGCTGGGACGTCCCACAGGTCATCGTCGTCAGCCACGAGGAAAGCCTGATTCACGGCGCCGACCACGAATGCAGAATCACTATCGACGAGGAAACCAACACCAGCCAGGTCGAGATGCGAGCCGCTGGTGGTGACGAAGCCGCGATAGGGGACGACTGATGGAGTCAAACGCACTCTCTGTCGTTCGTAGTCTGTTCGACCACATCGACGCGAACGTTCCGCGTGAACAGGATGAACAGGCCGCGTATGCCAGAGAACTCTTCGGCTATCTCAGCCACTCTGGTGGATCAGTCGAGGCACTTGAGCAGCCAAGCTATCAGAAGACGCGGCTCAGCGAACTGGGAACGTGGACCGAGGACCCGTGGGAACAACCAACCTATGGTCTCGACGCAAGTACCACCCAGCCGATTGAGTTCAACGACGGGCTGATCGTCGACACAGCCTACGCAAAGATCGGGGTCATCGGACAGGGGGCAAACCACGCGATCGAAGAAGGTGGGACTGTCAAGACGGTCGTACACTTCGCTGACAGCGACAGCACACTTCACAATACTGACGCCGTCGAAGGGGACGTGGAAGGAGAGGTTATCCGGTTCCCGGACGTCGGTCGCTCACGAAACCTGTCGAAGGATGTCGCAACTGCCGCACAGCATTTGGCCGAAAGCGAACACCTCGTTGATAACACAGACAGCATCGACGGCGTCTGCTTCATCGACGGCGCAGTCTATCCACTGGGGGTTGTCTACTGGCTCCTGTTAGACGAACTCGGTCGGTCGACCCCCGCAGGAGCGTGGGAGATCCCCCGCCGAATCCTCGGGAACTATGCTGACTTCGTCGACAAGCAGTTCGAGAAAGACCTGCCCGTCGTCGGCGTCGTAAAGACGTCGACGATGGACGAGCTCCTCACGGCCCTCGATGAGAAAATCTCGCGCCACAATCTCACCGGCGACGACGGTGTACGTATCGACGTTCCCTGGACACGCGATCATCAGTTCACAGGCGAAGTGTTGCGAGATAGCAGCCTCGACCACTTGACGTATACCTCCTGGTTTGTACAGGAAGAACTTCCCCTTCGAAACCAGTCGTTCGACCTGCTCAGTAGTATTGAGTCCAGACTTTCGCACGGCGGTGCGAGTGATTACCAACGGGCGTTCTTCTACGTCCGACTCCCAAAGACGGGTGACGTCCTGCGTGTCGAGGCCCCGTATCTGATGGTCAGAGAAGAGGATCGACGGAGGGCCGTCCAGTACAAGACCCTCAAGGAGATCGCGCAGAAGCAGGACGTCCCCGGTGCCGTCGGCCGCGCCGACCGTATCGCCCGCATCACCAGCGAAAACCGCGAAACAATTCGGAATATGATCCGCTCGAGCGAAGCGTCCTTCGACCACAATTGGGACGGCCGCTGGAGCGACATCGAAGACGTTGACTCTGGACTATGACTGAGGACATCGACGACCTCCTGAACGAAGACCCGACCCTCGAAGACGACGGCGACGGCTCAACCGCGGCTACTGACGAGTCGCCGAGTGGATCCGACGAATCCAGCACCACCGGCGGCGTTCCCGAGACGTCGGTGCCAAGCGCCGACGGCGATCTCGCCGAGGGCGAAATCGGCCACGTCCTCGCAAGCGAGGAGATTATGATCGGTCGCGACGAGTACAACGTCAACGCGTTCGTCACCACCACCGAGCGTGACGAGGTTCGCGTGGGAGATTACGTCCAAATTCCATACCCGAACAGTAACGACGAACTCTTTGCGGTCACGGACAAGCTTCGCTACGAACCTTACACCGACCTCGATGACAAATCAGACACGCACAACCACATTAGCCGGCATCAGGATCTCGACGAGTCAGAGTTCGTTCTAGTTGCGTCCCTCGATCCGATTGCGATCCTCAGTCCGACACAGGACGGAAACTTGGATAGAGGAATCGTGAATCGGATTCCGAAGCCAAACACACCGGTGAGCCTCTCACGTGATGACGAGTACCTTCGAACCGGACTGAGTATTCCCGACGAGGGACCGTTCTGTGGCTACCTCTCGGTTGGCGGCGAAGAGATGATCATCGACGACGACAAGTTCCCGTACTATTTGTCGAACCCGGGAATCGATCCAGAGACGGGAGAACCAGAGCCTGGTGAACCAGCGATTTTCAGACACTCTCTCGTCGCCGGCTCTACCGGGAAAGGAAAGACGCACTTCACGAAGAATCTGCTGCGCCAGTTCGTCGACGGGCAGCGTTATCCTATCGAACACCACGAATCGGGCGAGCAATTACAGGGCCGGCTGAACACCGTGATCATCGACCCCGAGAACGAATACTGGCAGATGGGCGAGGATCCCGAACTCGACGAGGAAACCAAGCAGAAGCTCCGTCGGCAGGGGATCAAGGTCGGTGGCATCAGCGATCTCGAAGTGTTTGTCCCGAGCGTCGGGAACGTGCCGAACCCAGGAACCGGTACGCAGCAACCGTTCGGTATCCCCTTCGAACTCGTCCGATCGCGTCCGCAGCTGTTGATGCCGTACCAGCCGCGTGAGACCATTCGTAGCGCTCTGGAGATGGCCCTCGACTCGTACTTCGACGCTGCCGACGCAGATGGGAAGGCACCGACGTACAGCGACTTCCGCTCCTATGTTCAAACGAGCGAGGAACTCCAAGACGACAGTGAGATCGCGAGTCAGACCTGGTCAGCGATGATTCGCCGAATCAAGGACCCGACGTTCGAGAACGTGTTCGACCACGGGATGTCGTCGCTTACAGACCTGGCTAACGATATGTTCCGCGGGGGCCAGGTAACCGTGATTCCCACGAGCCACCTTCGCGGTGCGAAAGAACACCTGACCGTGCTCTCGATCCTCTCGTACATCATCGAGAACAAAATCGACGACCACCACGTGGTCGACCAGATCAAGAACACCCCAATGCTTGTCGCCGTCGACGAGGCACACAACTACTTCTCATCTCCCGAGTCCCTTCGTGAGCAGTACATTGTGCGGCGTGCGCGAGAAGCCGTCAAGCAGGGCCGCAAGGACAAGCTAGGGCTGATGATGATCACGCAAAACCCGGAAGACATCGACGATGACATCTTGAAGCAAATCAACACGAACATCTTCCTCGGATTGCGGGAGGAAGTTATTGAAAAAGTCCCCTCGATTCCCCGGGGATTCAAGCGTGACATCCCGAAATTCCGAAAGGGGCAGGCCGTTGTCAAAGCCCCTGATGTTGAAGCGGTTGAGGTTGTCGGACTCCCTGACTGTGTAACAAAGCACGATTAGTTCCCGATAAGACGACCTCGTTGAGTTCCTCAACGTGTCAGACTGTCCGTGGGTAAAACAGCCCGGGAGCGAAGTACCCTGTTGAAAAGCAGTGTTGGCTGAGGGGGTTTGGACTCAAGCCGGCTTATTAGTGATTGAGGCCGGTGGCCTCACGGTTGGGATCGTCTTAGCGTGGCTCCGAGGCCGCTATTCAACACGGCAAAATAACTATGATACAGTCTCAGGATTGCTGGTACGATGACGAATCCTCGATGAGGCGTGCGAAGACGTCCTTCGACTCGAGTGTCCCCTGGTTCCCGACGAACGTGATGTCACAACCGCTGGAGAGCAGGCCGTAGACCACTGATGGTTGGTCCAGCGGCGGACGGACGATCCCGGTCTCGTTGGCCGTGCCGAAACTCACGACAGCGTGACCGGCAATCGATCCAGTTAGCGACTCCGGCCGTTCGACGGGGACCGCGCAGTCGCGCTCCGCGAGTTGTCGCTTGATGCCCGTCGCGTGGCGTTCGAACGGAGTCACGACGATATCGGGTTCTTCCTGTACAACAAGTTCGGCGACGATTTGCTCGGCGATCCGGTTCGAAAGCAGTGCCCGGTTGAACTGCGGAAGTTCTGCAGCACTAGTCTGAATGACAACTTGGTGGTGAGACGCTCCGGAGCCCTCGATCGGCTCTTTCGATCGCAGGTAGAGACTTTCATCGTCGAGCACGACGATCGAATCTGGTCGGAGCAGGGTCGCATCGAGTTCGATTCGATGCTCGAACAATTCATTCGCCGCCATCGGCGAGAGGGGCGTGTCGGTAACGTCGAATACCAACCGCTGGGCCGTCCCAGCAGCCGCTGGGACTGTCGATTCCAGCGTGACATCTTCGACGGCTGTCTCCTCGTCACCCTGGACGTTCAGAAACGTCAGGTCGCCGTCGATCGACTCCCACGGTCCCTCTTGATAGAACCGCTGAAGTGCCGGCGGCGCCTCGCCGTGCACTTGGAGACTCACTGCGTCGCTCGTCGGGAACGAGCGGTACCGTTCGAAAGTCGTTTCGAAGTGAGTGTCAAGGCTCGCTTCCGTAGCGGACTGGCTGAGTAGTTTGGGTCCTGCTCGTCGGCTGTCGCCGACGGCGACAACCCGGTCAGCGATGTCAGCCAGGAAGTCGTACTCAGGTTCGGTCAGTCGCTCGGCACCAAGAAGCACCACCGCGTCGAAGAAGCTCTCGGTGTGATTGCGGTCGATGAACGGCACGGTCGGCAGTTTGTGGAAGAACTCTCGGATTCCCCCCGGCCCGTTTTTACTCGTTGCCTGCTGAACCGTCGAAACCAGCGAGCGTGCGTCCTTGAGCCGAGACTGGATCTCGTGGTAGCCATCGGTGTTCTGGATCGCGTCGTTTCCACCAGTACCGTCGAGTCGGTAGTGGTTGCCCACGGGTTGGCCTTGGAGGGCCGCCTCAGCGAGGTCCGGACGGGTACAGAGAACGAGCGTGCGGCAGTCTGCTGATGGGATTGTGCCGGTTGACTCGTTTAGTGTCGGGTAGTCTGCCGTCACAATCGCTTCGATCATATCCGCTATCGTCGATCTACGGTCTGTCCGAACGGGTACGTCGACGAGTACCTGCTCGTGATCGAGATACGTAGGAACGGCTTGGGGGGCGATCGTTTCCGGAACGGAGCTATCGGCACCATCGGAGCGAGTCTGATGGGTCGGATCGCCGCCGTTACGACGCTGTGCGAAGTCGAGGTAGGGGAGGTAGCGATCCTGGACAGATTCGACGCTAAAGGTGTAGAGCGCCTGTGCTGGGGCATCACTCGTTAAGAAGTCACTGAGACCCAGACTCCGGTCCAGTGGACTGAACAGATACTCGTCGTCTTCGGCCCCATAGTAGACCGCTCGTCCGCCTGAGTCCTGTGACGGGATCGTAAGCTCAACGACATCACCGGGGTCGAACGCCGGTACGACCGGATCTGGCGTCACAAAGCGGATGATCGTCCCCGCGGCCGTCGCCCCGACACACGAGAGATCGGTTAGCAGGTAGCCAGAGTCGGTCAAGACATCGTCGTCGAGTTTATCGACGACGCGCCGGGCAGTCTTTCTCGCTGATTCCTCCTCGCGGAACGCCGCTCGGACGCTCTCGTAGTGGTCAATCGTATCGGGCTCACGGTACTGGGTTCGCTGGTCGCAGGTGTCGAACAGGGAACATTGCGAGGTCAACCCCCCACCGTCAGTCTCGTAGCAGGGCCACCGACGTTCGTTCTGGCAGTGGTATGTACATGCCGGCGGGAGAGTATCCGAGGGGCCGGATATCCACTCCTCGTTGGCGAACGCACACCCTTCGCAATCACGGTTGTATGGTGACGGTGGTGCATACGCTTCGCCAGTCTCGATCACGGCGTTCCGGGTTTCGATGAACGCCTCGACATCGGCCATAGTGAGTTCGATGTCCTCAACTCGAACGCCTTCGCCCGGCGTGTTCGGGTAGACTAGCGTCCCCGTTTGCCCGGTGGCGACTGCATCACGGAAAGACGCGCCGGCCTGGATCCGTTCGAGCAGGAGCGCGAACAGGTACAGTTTGATCTGGCGGCCGTGTCGCTCAATCAGGTCCGCGCTCGGGTTTCGTGTCGTCTTGAGGTCCAGAGGCGTCCCGTCGAGGATGACATCGACCCGTCCCGCGTACCCGAACTCGTTCGAGAGGAATTGCTCGACCTCGATCGTGTCGGCCTCGCTGATCCGCTCACAGAATTCGGCGTCTGTGAACAACGTCGTGACCGCCTCGATGATCTGGTCTCTAACATCGAGCCCCACGCCGGAGAGAACGAGGAGTGCCTGTCTGAACCCGAACTCGTCTTCGAATATCGATTCACAAAACTCCTCTACACCGGCTTCGTCCCAAGTGTTTGTCCGGAATCGATCCGGGTCATCCTCAAGGGCTGTCTCGGTGATCGTGTGCAGCGCGTCGCCTCTAAAACGGTTTTCCATCCGTCCCGGGTTCGTCTCGAACTTATTACCGGGGTACACCTGCTTGACATACCGGAGGTAGTACTCCCGCGGGCAGCGGTCCTGCGTGCGGAGTTTGCTCTTACTTATGAGTTTCTCGGGTGATCGGATGACGAACGATGTCACGTTGAGATAGATCGCGCCGTCACTTGAGCGACGGTTCGGAATCGCACGCACGATTACCTCTTCGCCTCGCTGGAGAGAACCTCCCTCGTGAGACCCGGTTTCCAGCGCGTCGCCACTCGGGATCCCGAGCGTCGAGATCACGTACGGTGCTGTCTGTTCAAGCCGCTCGTGGGTGTTCGGTTTCTCCGTCCAGAACGAGAGGAAGATGTCGTTAGAGAGGGTATTGTACGGGTCGTCGACGCGGTAGATCGTCTTTGTACCCGAAGTCTTGCCGGGCAGCGGTTCGCTCTGAATCCGACACTGCATCGTCTGTTCGTCACCTGCTGTGGCACCTAGGTCGTCTACGACTGTGGAGAGGTCAGAGATCATTGGTCGAATACCGCCGTGAGTAGCCTTCTGTTGAGTTTTGCTTCCTGCTGACCGGTTCCGTGGAGGCAAAGACCGGGTTCGGTCTTCAAACAGTCCGGGCAGGCCGTGATACACTGGACCGTCAGTTCACCGAGCCGCTCTCCGAGTTCCGCAATATCTCGCCGTCCGGAGTCGTCGGCGAAGCGCTCGTACGTCGCCTTGATTTGTGGGTCTGTGAAAACGTGCCGATCGAGGTGGAGCGCGAGGTCGACAACGCGAGGGATCCGTCCGACTTGCTCTTCGACCGTTGTGTACTCGGCTGCAACGTACGAGTAAAATGCCGCAATCTCCCGCGTCTCGAAGAGGCTTTGAGTGCGCTGTTCGACGTGTGAGACTAAATCCTTCATCGAGTACGCGTCGGGGTTAGCGACGCGATCCGCAACCTTCTCCTCGACTAATTCAATGAATCGGTCGTGGTCGTTGCGATAGACATCGTATAGTGACCCGTCAGGATACTGTGCAAGGAGGTCGATAGTCGATCGGTCTGCCGTCCCAGAGTGGCACAGTCCCTGGCTCGCTAAGCCCGGTCCCACCGCCGGGGCGTCGGTCTGAAGTGTTTCGTAGACCTCTTTTGCGATCCCCGCGCCGCCCTGGATCGGGTCGTATACAGATATCTTCGCGGAACTAGCCTCCATTTCTTGGAAGTTCAGATCGTACCATAGTTCGAACGAAGTGCCTGACCCTGTCAAGTTATTCGACCACGTTGAGAGTGCGTGCTCCGCGGAGTGGACGAGCACCCGCTCGGCGAAGTCGACGAGGAACTCCCGGTTTCGGGATCGGGCGAGCAGTTCGGCGAGCGGCCCCGGATTCTCTTCGACCGTCTCTTGGACCCCTGAGACAGCACGTCCCTCGTGCCCTAACAGGCGCAAGTGGCGGGTCGCATCGTCCGGGAGGAGACGCTCAATCTCCGTCACGAGACTCGTCCCCGAGAGCGTGAAGACGCCCATCTCGTCCCCGTCGACGACCCGACGCCAGTAGTCGACCCCCAGGAGGTGCTCGACAAGCGGCTTGACGGCGAACACGTGTTCGATCGCACCCTCGTCGAAGAAGAGCCGTTGCCAGATGTTAGACTCAAGCATCGCGAATCGTAGGTCGCGCTCAAGCCGCGGATGCTCCACTAGTGCCGTCTCGATGCGATCCCGGACTGTGTCGCGATCCAAGTCGAACGTCAGGAGTTGGCTGCGCTCACGGCTCGCAACGAAGGCGGTCGTATCGTCGGCCTCATTTCGGTACCGGAGGATTTCGGAGCGCGTACTGTCACTGCCACGTGGGTATAGTGTCAGGAGTGACGCGTAGTAACAGCGGACGAACTCCCGGTCGTCGTCGAACGAGAGTCCGCTGATAAGGGCCGATCCGTCGTAGGTCTCTCCTTTCTCGTCGAACCCCTCTGGGGGATGTTTGAACCACAGGTAGTTGGTCGTCGGGTCCGACGCCAGTGATTCTGAGTTGAACGGTGGATCGCCGATCCACGGGATGCCCATCTTGGGAATCCACACGTACGACGGGTCGTTCTTGTTCTCTTTTGTCACCTTGATCGAGAGCGGTTCGTATACGCGGACGTCGTCAGTATCGAACGAGAGTTCTGTATACGCGACTTCGTCGGCCGAGTCAAGGAGTTCGGTCAATGGATACGAGTCCGACCACTCGAACATAGGTGCGATGTCGGCGTGGCCACAGTCCGAGTCGTGCCCCCAGTTTCCGCGCCACAGATCGAAGTTACCCCACCGCTGTTTGTACCCGCCCGGGAGGAAATTGTTGAGCATTTGGTTCAGGTTCTCCCGAGCTAGGGTCTCTTCGGGGTCGGTGTCAGCGTCGACAACGGTGACTGACCCGCCGATCTCTTCGGGGATGAACGTTCCAGCGACGACGTAAGGGCTCGAGGCTTGCGGGTCGGCTCCGTAAATTCCGGCGAGATCGATGTACCCGTAGTCGTCGTCCTCAATGTAGCTTCGGATCCCTTGGAGGCGTGCGATACGGAGTCTGTTCGCCTCCTCGTTGGATTCTGCACCTCCCGTCATCGGTCGTCAACCTTCCGGAGCAGCATATCGATCTCGTCGAGTGCCTTCTGTCCATCTTCTTCGACCATCCTGGCGAAGAACTCCCAGTAGACTTCGCCGCTGTCGGGTAGTATTTTTTCGTCAAGGCAATCGAGATACGAGTCGAACTGTGACAGGACGGTTTCTACCTCCTCAGAGTCGACGTTGTAGGTGTCCGAAAGCCACTGTTCTAATTGCGTCCGGTGGTCGTCGAACATCTGTCGGAGATAGTCGATGTCGGGGCCGGTGGTGGACCGAGTGCCGCTGAACAGCCGTTGAGCGTCCACAGTGTTGGCGACGTTGAAATAGTCCAGAACGGATGCCGTCATATGTTCGGCGCGAATGAACCGGTTATTCTCATCCAGTGGGATCCTCAGGTGTTTGTCCCGGGGATCGCTGAGGTAGTTCGAGTGGTGGAAGTAGTACGAATCGGTGGGGGTCGACCCGAGGACCACGACTGTGATCGGTTCGTCGTTGGCGTCGCGGCCGCCACGCCCCTTCCGCTGAAGGAAGCCGGGCACGTTCCGGGGAGCGCGGTACTGGAACGTGCCGATGATACTGGCGTGATCGAACCCGACTTCAAGTGCACTCGTCGTGATCAGTTGATCCCAGTCATCGCCAGCATAGTGGTCTGATCCGGCGTACCGCGTGCTCCCGCTTTTGTGGATCGCGACGGTCATATCTTTGAGGTCCATCGCACGGTCCTGCATCGTCCACCAGCACTCGCCGTCCTGATACACCGGACAGGGATTGACGTTAGGGTTGGGCGGTTGAGATTCACAGATCGCCGCCTCGTCAAACTGGTCGTCTGTCGCCCCCCGGAAGAGGTCGCGTGGACAGTCCGGGTTGTTCCCCCGTTCCCCGAGCAGAGCGTCCGGCATCCGAAACTTGAACAACTCGTTATCCTCGGCCTCTTGGACGTAGCCGCCCAGGCGACTCACCGAGTCGATCGAGTCGACGAACCCGAGGATGCGGTTCTTGTCCGCCTCTAATCCGTCTCGATCACCGGCTCTCTCCTTCCGCATTGTGTGGAAGAACGCGAACGCGACTTGGATCATACAGGAGAGATTCGTTGCCGTGCTCTGGCTGACATCGTCCCACTCATTCTCGGGTTTGTACATAGACTCTCCAAGTGGGACTCGGACCTCTCGAGGGTCGGTGGCCTTGACGAAGACGAAGTGTTCGCGGCTCAGCGTGTCCTGTTCGTCGGGAGTTGGACAAATCCGGACAGCATCCTCCGTATCGAAGATCCGTCGCGTGAAGTCCTCAGCGTTGTTGATCGTCGCACTAGAGGCGACAAGTGTGGGTTGTTGCTGTGGCGCCGTCCGCCGCAGTCCCTGTTTGAACCGGCGTACGACGTTCGAAACGTTCATTCCTGCCTGGTCAGTGTAGATGTGAACCTCGTCCAGTACGAGGAACTTTGTGGGATAGGGGCTCTTCCAGAGGGCCTCGCGCCCGTAGTTGTCCATCATTCGCCGGTGCAGCGAATTCTGCGTCGTAACGATGACATCCGCGGCAGCAGACCGGTCGACTGTCGCGTACTCGACGGTGTGTGACGCATCGTTGTCACACTCGAAGTTCTTCTTTTTGTACTCCTCCGGGACGGATAACTCGCCGTCACAGTGGGGGCAGTCGAGGGTGAGACTCCGCCGACTACTGTGCTGGATGCTGATGGTCAGTGGAGCGTCCTCGAACGATGCGTCCAGACTGTCCTCGATCCTGTTCAGTTCGGTGATATACTCGAATGCCCGCTCAAACTGGTTGTTACAGAGGTCGCGCCGCGGGTAAGTCAAGAGTGCCTTGTTCCCGCTGATGTTGGCTTTCGCTGCAGTAAGACAATACGCTAGCGTCGGGAAGAGGAACGCCTCGGTCTTCCCACCCCCGGTGCTCGCCGTAACGACGTGTGAGGTCGTGTCGCCGGCGTGCTTGGTCATCGCGTCCAGGTAGAGGTCACGAAACGCGCGAGCTTGGAATGCCGCCAGCGAGTCGAAATCATCGGGGAGTCCGTTGTCAAAGAAGTCACTCATCGTTTCCATCGTCTCACCGACGACATCACGCCACTCGCTCCCGACCGTATCGTCCAGTTCCCACGCGGGTTCGGTCGAGTCCTCGGTCACACGTTCGTTGATCTTCCTGATCGGCTGTCTGAACCGTGCCGCTTCCGGCTCGTCCCTTCCCATTATCGGCTGCTTCCGATCCGCCGACGCCATCTTGATCATCTTGACGAGGTTCGGCGTGAACTGGTAGTCGGTCTCGTCGGTGAGCCGTTGTCGAACGAGCGCAAAGTACCGCGCCATCTCGGCGACGTGGCTCCGGACCTCCTGACGCGTCCCGACGTACAAGAGTTGGCCGTCGTCAACTAGATGTTCGATCAGCCGGTGGAAAAGTTCCCGGGCAATTCGTTCTTCCCCCATTTCCATCGTGTCAACGACGAGTTCGTCCGACCGGAGGACTTCGGTTACGAACGTGCTGTCACCGCCAAGATGGTCGTTCTCGAACGCTGCATAGACTCCATCAAGGGCGGCCGTCGCGTCGTAGTTGCCCGCGTTGATCTCCTGCTGGCAAACTTCCGTGACTGCCTCGAGAACCGTGTCCTCAACGTCTTCGTAGACCGAGTCGACGTTTACGAACGTCTCCCACGCCCGATCTATCGTCTCTAAGTCGACTGATGCTGCGCCTGTACTCATAACTTGAACTCGATAGTGATGTCTGCGATTTCTCCGTCAGAGTAGAGTTGTATAACCTGTTCGAGGATGTCCACCACGTCGAACTCTGTCGCGGCGGCTGTACGTTCGACACTCCCGTCGTGTCTTACCAAGAGTTGCCGTAGGCGTGTCGTAGTCGACTGCTCAGTCTCGGTTTCGAGAGCCGCAGCCACCGCATCGAGTAGATCTTCGGCTGCCCCCCGTGAGACACAGCGTTCTATACCAATGTCGACAGTAAGTCCCGTTTCGGTAACCGTGTCGGCGAGCGCTTCAGTCATCTGCTGGTCAGCGTACGCCCGAGCTATACTGTAGTGGAGCATCAGGCAGCCCTCGAATGCGGTCGCTGCAGACTCCGGTGCACGGTCGTCGTGTTCTTCGACCGTCGAAAGGAGTTCCTTCACCCGTTTTAAATCTGCTGCAAATGCTGTTCGATCCTCGTTGTCATCCCCCAGATTGGCGAGGTATTGGTGGATATCCTCCAGAAGTGACGACGCAACTTCCTGGAGTGCCACTGTCGCCTCGGAGTCAGTGACGTCAGACAGACGTTCGAAGCGAGCCGTCCGGAGTTGTCGCTCGACACCACCCAATGACAACCGATCGCTCCCGTAAACGCGGTCGTGACGATCGTTTTCGACTAGTCGACATAACATCGAATGTTGCTGTTCAGCCTTCTGGCCGGGTTCTGAGGAGTCGTCGAGTCGATCAAGTAGCGTAAGCTGATGATCAAGTCGCGCGACGTCAGCCTCAACCACGACCCGCTGCCGATGACTGAGCGCTGAGAGAACCTGATAAAGCGCCGTGATCCTTTCTGCTGTCGTCTCCGCGAGTTCAATATCAGAGTCATCTATCGTCAACCGGTCGTCCAGTTCGTTGAGTTCCCGCTTGAAGCCTTCGAGACTCTGAATTATCGGCTGTGGGACCGCTTCGGTCCGCTCAAGCGCTTCGTACTCCTCGCGGGCGTCGTTGAGTTTTTTACGTGCGCTCGCGAGAACCGTCTCAAACCTATCTGTCGCAGAAGCCATCTGGGATGATATACTAACTACAATCTCTAACAGGAGTGTTAAAGATAGCGCCCAGAATCCTGGCTGTGCGTCGGAATGGAAACCACTCACAATCTTAATACGCCCTCCAACCGAAGTTCCACCCGGCGCATCGCGCGCCTACGGTGATAACCGACTAAACTACCGTCGGCCGGGCTATCCGGAACTGGCCAAAGTTCCAGATAAGTGGTCGGCGGCGATCTCGGCGTAACCACCCGGGATCAACCAGTCCTTGCGGACTGGTTTTCGAATCGAGTAGAACCGGTTTCTCGTTTATATGTGACGCTGTAATTCACTCTGGTAGATCCTGGAAACAGAGCGTCAGACCAATCACAGAACTAATATCGCTGTGATACAAAATATGAGACAAGGTCGTACGCGGACTAAAATCCGCGTCCACCGAGCACCGGTTTCCGGTCGCCGTGGTGGTTCCACGGTTATCACCGTACACGTATGTATGCTAACACTCGCAGTTCGACTGGCGAATCGCCTCCCAGCAGACTTTTTTGGACAGTGCTGCAGACACCCGCCGAGAAACCACCGGACTGTCTCACCTGCCGGGAATGCGGGGCCGAGATACCTAAGTCAGATCGGTCCGAGCGGGTCTGTCCCGAGTGTCACCTGGTACAGACCGACCGACCACTATCGACCACTCCACGGCCACATTACGGCAACGATGCCCGAAAACGGACTGGGAGTCGGGTGACCAACCTATGGGCCGACCGAGGCCTGGGAACCGGGTTCGGAACGGACGTCCAGACCGGCGGGGCCGGTCTCACCCAATCCAGTCCCCAGCACCGCCTATCCCGAAACACCGGGTGGACGCACGGCCGGACAGCAGAGCAGTGTCGTCTCGACTACGCTCTCGGCGAAATTCGCCGTATGGGTGCTGCGTTCGATGTCCCCACACCGGAACTGGAAGAGGCAGCACGGTTCTACCGAAAAGCAAAGACTGCCGGGAGTATCACGGGTCGATCCGTTGAGGGGTTCGTCACCGCGTGTCTCCTCGCTAGCATTAGGCAAAGTCCCCAGAGGATTCCCGTCTCAGGCCGCGAACTGCGCAACGTCTCCCGCGCTACGGACGACCAGATTCGCGTCGCTCGGGGTGCACTGACGGCTGAACTGGGTATCACCATTCCGCCGGAGCGCCCGGAAACATTTCTCCCGAAGGCAGTATCCGAACTTTCCGTTCCTACGCGTGTCGAACGCAGGGCCAAAGAGATCCTCCGAACGTACATACACGGGGACGGCGCCCATCGCGGAACCTCACCGAGAACGCTGGCAGCAGGAGCACTACACGCCGCATATGAGTGTGTGGAGTGGGACAGGCGTCCGACGCTAGATGCCCTCGCAAACGTCTTTGACGTCGCTCGAAGCACGATCAGTACAGAGAAGGGGGAGTTGCTGGATAACACAGGCGTCGTCTCGACTGAATAAATACAGTACCATCTTTCACCGTTGTTGCCTGCTCGTCGCGACGACTACAGTCACTCAAAGAATACCTTTATAAAATCCCTAAGTAATACCTGAGTATGGTTGAGAGAATATCGGGAGAGGCTTCGAGTCATACCCACAATATAGGTATGAATGAGCGGACCCTGCAGATCGGTGGTGATTCTCCGATTCGGATCAGTGCAGGGCATCGAATTCTCCATCACGATGGGAAGTGCTCTCGGCCGCACGGGCACAACTACGAGGTGACTATTGAAGTCTCAGGAAGCTTGACCGAGGAGGGCTGGATCGTTGATAAGGGAGTTGTTACCGATATTCTTGCTGAGTGGGATCACAAGTTTCTGGTAAAGGAAGGCGATCCGCTTATCGAGGCGTTCGAAGCGTCGGGAGACGGTGATGCGCTCGTGGTTCTTGAGCATCCACCGACTGCAGAAGTGATGTCGGTTGTTTTGGAACGGAAACTCTTGGACGCTCTTCCGGACAATGTGAATAGCGTGTCAGCGACTGTTCGGGAAACAGGCGAGCTCTGTGCGACGTACTGATGCCTGTTGCAAGTGATATTGCGGACATCGGGTCTGACGCGCCGCCGGATGCGGCAGCGCTGCCGGTCAATGAGGTATTCTACTCACTACAAGGGGAAGGAACCCTGGCGGGCACCCCATCGGTGTTCGTTCGGATATCCGGCTGTAATCTTCGGTGTTGGTTCTGTGACTCCTACCACACTTCGTGGGAGCCGACCGGTGCGTGGCTGTCCATCGACGAGATCGTTGATGAGGTGGCTTCCTTCGAGGCTGCTGAGCACGTCGTGCTCACGGGTGGGGAACCGATGATGTATGAGGAGAGCGTCGGGCTTCTCGACGAATTAGCGGAGCAGGGCTATCACACGACGGTGGAAACAAACGGAACGATCTACCGCGACGCGCAAATTGATTTGGCGAGTATCAGTCCGAAACTCACCAGTAGTACACCGACAGCGGAACGGGATCCGAAAGGTGAGGGGGAGTGGGCGGAGCGGCACGAACAGCGTCGGATCGATGTGGATGCGCTCGCCGATCTGGTTGATGCGTATGAGAGTCAATTGAAGTTCGTTGTAACCGGGGTGGATGATATGCCTGAAATCGAGGACGTGGTGGAACAGGTTCGTGCAGCAGCCGAAACGACAGTCTCGAACGACGAGGTGTTGTTGATGCCGGAAGGGATGACGCGCGAGGCGTTGGATGCGCGGCGGAATGCGGTGGCGGAGTTGGCGATGGAGTACGGGTATCGGTACACCCCACGGTTGCACGTTGATCTGTGGAACGACGCGCCAGGGACATGACGGAGCAACAGTATCACCCGGACGGTGTGGATGACCTAAGCGGGGTCAATCAGGAGAAGGTACAGCGGGCGATGCGGCTGTTGTTGGAAGCAGTGGGTGAGGATCCGGAGCGTGAGGGGCTCAAAGAGACGTGGCAGCGTCGGGTCCCTGCTGCGTTGGAGACGCTGACTGAAGGCGAGCGCGAGAGTGCGAAACCTGAGTTGCGTGCGTTCGATACTGGCGGTGACGCGGTGGATGTGGTGATCAAGACGGGGATTCCTGTATACAGCCTGTGTGAGCACCATCTGCTCCCGTACCACGGTGTCGCGCACATCGCGTACCGGCCTGACGGGGCTGTCGTGGGGTTATCGAAACTCGCACGATACGTTCGGTGGCAGTCCAGGCGACTGACTGTCCAGGAGAGACTGACTCAGGATATCGCTGCAGGGCTCGGAGACGAACTCGACCCAGAGGCGGTCCGGGTTGAGATTTCGGCCAGGCACCTGTGCGAGGCGATGCGTGGTATTGAGACAGCGACCGAGACGACGACGCAGGCGACAGTCGGTGAACTAACTGACAACGAACGGCGGCGGTTCCGTTCGGCGGTTGATTCCTATGAGTAACGAGAAACGCGCGGTGATTCTGGTGTCCGGCGGGATGGATAGTGCGACAGCGGTATACGAGGCGATGGAACGAGGGTATGAGCCGTACTTCCTGCACACGTCGTACGGGCAGCAGACGGAGATCAAGGAGTATGAGTGTGCGAAGTCGTTGGCTGAGGAAGTCGGAGCGGCTGATTTCCTACATATCGAAACAGAGCATCTCGCTGCGATCGGCGCATCGAGTCTGACTGACGAAGAAATTGACGTGGAAGAGGCAGACCTGGACAGTGATGAGATCCCGGCGTCGTACGTGCCATTCCGGAATGCGAACCTATTGTCGATGGCCGTCTCCTACGCCGAAGCGAACGACTGTTCGGCCGTCTTCATCGGCGCGCATTCAGAAGATTTCTCCGGGTACCCGGATTGCCGCCCGGCGTTTTTCGAGGCGTTCCAACAAGTGATCGATGTTGGAACGAAACCAGAAACGGAAATCGAATTGCTCGCACCGTTCGTCGAGTGGTCGAAAACAGAGATCGCTGAGCGCGGACTTGAACTGGATGTGCCCTACGAGATAACCTGGTCGTGTTACCAAGACGAAGCGCCCGCGTGTGGGACGTGTGATGCCTGTGCGTTCCGGCTAGAAGCCTTCCGAAACGCCGGATCAAGCGATCCGATAGACTACGCCGAGCGACCGACCTACTCGTCGTAAATTTCCGTCAACAGCTCTTCAAGACATAGATAGGCTTCGTGGACGAGCATATCCCGCGGGTCGGGGCCGGAGAGTTCGTCGTACGGGACATTAGATTCGAGGTGTGTGGTGATGCTCCACGAGCAGAGGTCGTGGTTCTCGTAGAGTGCGGTGGCGGCTTCGTATGTGCTCCACTCGTCAGCATCGGCGCGGTACTCGTCAGCGACATCGGTAACGAAGTCTCTGAGGTCGGATTCGGACTCAAAGTGCTGCCGACTCATCGGTCCCCAGTAAATTCGCTTTCACCTGCTAACCGGCCTGCCGTACCATTCATCGCATAAATGAGGGTCGCTGCGACTTCAAATGCTTCCTCTCGTGAGAGCCTTTCGATAGGCCTTGTTACGAATTCCTCGTCGTCAGTATTCACCCCGGTAATTGGAGTTACTGAGTAATCATCTTCACCCATCGTTCCGTCAAGTCGGACGAGAATGGTTTCATCATCCCCGTACACCCACTCGATATAGTACTCATCGTGAATATGCTCCGTCCACCCAGGCGGATAATAGTCGAGTGCGTCAGTCTCACTCGCTGGCATACAGGCTAATAAACGGCGTCGCTCATAAGTATACGCGTCTGGTTCTATATCAAATATTCTACGGCAGACACTCCAATATCGAGCAGATCCGGTTCGCCGTCAGTGAGGCGAATCGTGTTGTACGGTACGAGCCGGCGACGGACCTCAGCCGGGATCTCCCATCCGCCACAGTTCGATGTGGTGAACTGCGTTTCCGTGGCGGCGTACGTGCCGGTGTTTGTGGAAGTAGAGCATCGCGACGCAAGTCAAACATCTTTCCAGCGTGCTTGAGCTCATTACGAACAGGGAATCCGCCGACACGGCCATCGTCACCGAACCCAGCGGCATCGGCAAGACCTACATCTCGAAGCTCGTCACTAAACGGTTCCGCGAAGAGCTCCTCAATATCGAGACCACATACGCCGGCTATTGGCGCAACTACACCCGGGTTCTACACTCTCTGTCAGGTTCTCAACGCTCTCGCCGCGGCCATCGGCATCCACCGGTAGTTGAGATTATATGACGAACCCGTCGACAGACTCCAACGACGGCCCGCGAACCGCTGGCATCCTCGGCGAGATCGACCAGTCGGAGGATCCCAGAAGTATCAACGACATCTGGAATATCAGTGACCCGAACTGCTGAACAGTCGCCCCTATCGATTTGTTGTGTGACTAACCACCACACTCTGTAGACCCACCCCTATCGATTTGTTTCTATTATCAACTCAGTTTCGAACGTTGGTTAGATGAAATGAACCACACGATGGCAACCAACCGGAAACGAACTGTAGTAAGATTGACCGCGTAGTGTCGGCCACAATTCGGGGGGCGATAGCAACCTGACCCAAGCAAGCGCAACTCGTGATACGGTCGTTCCCAAATGAGGCGTCAGTAGACCGCTTCGTGTGTCTCTCCTCCCTCGAAATATGTTAGCTCTCAAATACGAAAAGCTGAGTTACCGATAGAACTGAGCCATCGATAACACCCTCACCCCTATCGACTTGTTCAAGCAACGACCTACTGATTGAGTTGTGCGTTCACGACGGTGCGGAGTTCGTCCCCGTGGACATCGTCAAGTCGTGAATCCTCTCGAAGCGTCTCGATGATAGTTTCCGGGTTCTCACCAAACGTGAACTCGAGGTAGCTGCCCGAGTGTGGTCCCTGACTCTTCCGCTCTGTCTCAACCAACGAATACGTCGTGAGTTCTTTCATCTTGTTCACGTACGTCTCCTGGTGGTACTGATCCGAATCCAGAGTACCCGTCAGGTACTGATACACCCGGTATCCAATCGGGCTCTTTGCTGCACCAGTTCCGGCCTCACGGGCCACAGCTGCGGTCGCGAACAGACAGAGCTTCTTCTGCGTACTAATCCCACGCGTCACCTCCAACACGCGGTTCTTCTCAACCTTATCTTGAGCCTCTCGAACGTGCTCCTCACGGACTTCGTCCGCACCTGTTTTTTCTGCAATCGAGCCTGCTGTTCGCATCAGGTCGATCGCCTTCCTCGCGTCCCCATTAGTTTGGGCGGCGAATGCTGCTGCGAGCGGGATGACATCATCGCTGAGTGCATCCTCGTGGAAAGCGTCCTCCCGAGCCCGAAGGATTTCCCGGAGTTGGTTGGCATCATAGTCACTAAAATGAACGTCTTCGGGAGTGAATGAACTGAGAGCCCGGCTCCCCACACTCTCCATCATCTTCGTGTCGTTCGTGATCGCAGTCACGGAGACCTGAGCCGTAATCTCGTCGGTGCTTCCAGCACGAGAGAGTTGATAGAGAAGGCGAGAGAAGGCTGGCTCGTCCTTATCCCGACGACCGACGAGCATGTCGAGTTCATCGAGAATGAATACGACTGTATCGTAGTGGTCGTTGATCAGACGGTAGAGTTCGCGCCATTTTTTCTTGTTTGGAACCCCGTGTTCCGGGACGTCGACAGTCGTTCCGATGTCGTTCGCCACCTTTCGCGCAAGTTCGTAGACAGCTGCGCCGAGGGTTCCCACGTTCTGGCAGTTCATTTGGATGACGCCGAACCGAATATCGCGGTTTTCGCAGAGTTCGACGATGTTCTGACAGACGGCGTTGATGATAAGAGATTTCCCGGTCCCAGAAGGGCCATAGAGGAGAAGATTCGGCGGTCGTTCGTTACTTATTGCGACGCGGAGGTGTTGAGTAATATCGGTGAGCTGCGTGTCACGACCGACGATACGTTCTTCGTCGACGATCTCGTTCGGTTCAAGGAGTGACCGGTTCTTGATGAGACTCGCGGCCTCTTCCTGTTCGAGAATGAGATCTTTGATAGAACCCGTGGAATCGGTGATCTCCTCGGAGCCAGGATCCGTGGGCATATCAGATCCCACCTTGTCACAATACTAAAAGATTCCCCTGTCGATTTCTTTTCTACCAATATAACGTTCAGAACCAAGATATCAGAGGGTTACTCCGTTGTCCTCCGCAACCTCCGACGATTTGTTATGGACCCTTTGTCTCGATTGATCCAGAAGAACTCCCGAACACCCTCTCACCCCTATCGATTTGTTCTAATTACAAAGGAGGGGAAGAGTGAGAGAACTTCGAACGGACTAACGCTGTCTCTACCACACGATTAGTACGGAGCCGGGAACTGCATACACCCTTCCTTTCTCTTCTTTCTAGTTCTAGCTACTAGCTGATTAGTAGAACACACCTCTATCGATTTGTTCTAACTGCATTCCTTCACTTCGTTTCTCACCTAATCAGATACCTAATTAATAATCGAGAAATCAGGGGACGGAGACCGGACTCAGGGAACCTGGTGGTACCATAGCGAGGTGCCTTGTTGTTCTCGCTGTTTCCCAAGCTATCCACTCTACACACCCCTATCGATTTGTCTCATACTCTTCCCGTATGCCAAATATGGTAGGCACCGAGGTAATAAAGACCGGTTCTGTCGAAGAACTTCATCCTGATGTGCCATATCTACGTGAGTTCCTCACGATCAACTCTCCCCTCCCCGTCCTTTCTCGCCAGAACAAATCGATAGGGGTGGGTGTGTGGTTCTACCGACACGGTCACGATGGATGCGGCCGACCACGTCTATAGCCACCTCTTTACCAATTTCGGCATTTTCGATCTACTGGCTCGATACTGGTCTTCCGTGGACGACTTCACGCTGAACAAATCGATAAAGGTGACTCCCTGTATGCAGGTAGCTTTGTTGAACAAGTCGATAGAGGCGCGTCTCCTGAACCTATTACTCCGACCACACGCCCGGCGACCTAGAGTCCGTTCGGGAGCGGCTCAACGTCGTCACCCAGGAGACGCGCTTCTCGCTCCTCCAGGATATCCTCAGGCATCCATCGGAACTGTCGACACTAATGTGACTCGACTACGTCAACCTGAACAAGAGCCAGACGACGATTCGTCAGCACCTCCAGCCGCTCGTCAACGTCCGCATCGTCGAGGAGGTGGTCCTGCCGGAGGACCGTCGGCAGAACGACCTGCCGTACAAGTTCTACGGTATCAGTGAGAGTGGTCGGCAGTTCCTCGAGGAGCACAAGCCACTCCGAGCGCAAGACACACTCCGAGAGAACTCCGACCGAGTGAAGAAGACCGACGACAACATACGCTACGAAACCGCTCCCCGACCCGAGGGCTGACCCTCCCGTCTTTCACTTCGCAGATGGGGTATCATCCCGAAAACAGGTCATTCGAACGGACTTCGATTTCCTCTACTCGTCGGGATTGACGGGACCTTTATATTTAGATCGAATTTTTTCTCCATCCCGCCACTGCCAGTAGTAGTAGCGGTTGTCGTTGATCTCCTTGATCGTGATCGTCGCTTTCGAGGGGATGTCATCGGGAAGATCGTCGGGGCGTTCGTCGATTTCGTCTTCTTCGTCCGCTTCGGCAAGGCGATCTTCACGCTCACGGTATTCAGCGAGTTCCTCGGCATAGTGTGCAACGTCTCGGAGCAGCTCGGGCGAGTAGTCGTCGAGTGTGTCGATGGCATCTGTGGGGAGGTCCGCTGGGGGCGTCGGTGGCTCGTAGGACATAGGCCAATCTGTATTAACCAACACAGAGGCACGAAGCATAGTTTTGTTGGTTAAACCGAAACCAACCACTCACAATGTCCTCCAGCAGCAGTAACACTACTCGAAACTCTTCATCAATAACTTTCGTCTGATGTTACAGCCCTTCGAGCATTCTCGGACTCTGGATGATTCTACTAGTTCGGGGGGAGACGCCCATCAGGTCGTGGGACCCGCCCCTGCTTGATCTCCTGATCGACTCGTCGGAGATGTTTACAGCCGCCCTTGGGCGTACGCTTCCGCCAGTCTGGACACGTACACGATTCGCTGATCACGTCGACTTCGTACCAGTGTCCTGACGCCGATCGGACCTCGTACCGGCCGCCTTTTTCGAGCAGCGAGACTTCCATTGCTTCGTCGATGGCGCGTCGAGTTCGCGGCTCGAGATCGTTGTGCTGGGGCGAGTGCTCCGTGACGACCATCCGATCGCGTACGTCGCCGGTGCGGCCGCCGTCTGGGGCAACCGCCGCTTCGGGATCCTGGAGCCGATTCGCAAGCAGGCCCTCAACCGGATGGCCTTCCGGCCACAGATAATGTACTTCCCGCCGTTCGCGATGGTCGTAGGAGCCACAGGCGGCAGCGCTCCCAGTCCAGACACGCCACGCCCCGAGTACTGCCATCACGTCGACGATGACCCGCGGAACAGCGTCGTACTCGTCGGGGTAGAACACCCGGAAACGGGTACACTCCGCCTGCGGCGAAACCGTCTCCCACCACTCGATGTCGTCATCCCAACTCTCGTACATCGCCTTGTCCTCTCCGTAGCCGACAGTCACGCCGTCAATCTGCGGTACCTCCACCGATGTGTCGTCAGCCTCGTCTTCGAGCAGCCGAAGGACGGCGTACCGGAGATACTCGTGTTCCGGATGGTCTGATGATTGGGCGACCTGTTCGTGGTGGGTTGCGATCTGTTCTGCTTCCTCAAGAACGGCGGAAAGGTATCTATCGGTCATCGGTCGTGGTCTCCGGTGGGTGCCTCCGCCCCTCTGCGGGCACTGAAAGACTTAACCAACATAGTAGGCTGACGGCCCTTCTTGTTGGTTAAGCGGCGCTGTCGAGAGCGTCGATGAGTTCTTCTGCTGTGGAACTGATCCGGTCGAGACGGTCGCGAACGATCTCGGGATCGTCCGACTCCCACGCGGCGAGGTAGAACGCTGACCCACTGGTGTCCAGCCCGCAGTAGCGCCCGACGACGTACGCGACGGCTTCGGCCTCGACTTCGCGCTTCGACCGCTCTGTGTCGTCGTCGACGTCGAAGTGGAGCAGGGCGTGGGCGTACTCGTGAATCAGCGTCCGGGCGAGATCGGCGTCGTTCTCCCGATCGCAAACCTCGACGAGCGGCTGGACGTCGACGAGGCTCAGCTGCTCGCAGATGCCCTTCGCCTCGCCGTGGGTCCACTCTTCGTCGGGAACGATCCGAACCGTCACGCCAAGTTCGTCGGCAATCCCGATCAGCCGAGCAACGAGGTCGCCGGCGTCTCCGGTGGCTTCCGTGTCGAGGTCGGGAAGTGGTTCTCCCTCGGTCTGAGAGACGTCGAACACCGGCGCAGGCTTGAACCCGACGAGGCCCTCTGACCACTTCTCGGGCGGCGTCTCGTCGTACCCACAGTCGCTCTCTTCGTGGTAGCTCGGCGAATTCTCGCACTCCGGGCACTGCGTGGTGATGATCGGCGCCCAGATCCAGATGGCCGACTCCCCTTCCTGGACGTGCCGATCGAACTCCTCCTGCCACGTCCGGTAGCCCGCCACCCGGCTCGCCTCGGGACACTGCCGCTTGATGAGGAGCGTGTTCCGGTAGGAGTAGTCGTGGAAGCGACTCTGGACGTCGAGCCACTCCTGGAACTCGTCGCTGGCCTGTGCGTCGTCGACGCCGGCGACGAGCTCGTCGATCCACTGTTCATCTCGTCTGATCGCGTGTCGGTCTGGTCGAAGGAGACCGACGAGTCTCTGGTCGTAGACATCGTGATCACCGAATCGAGTTCACGGCGACTGCGTCTGTTTAAACCGCGCCGCACCCCTCAGGGGCGTTCAAAAAACCGCTCTGTCGGTCAGCGGAGTTCGTGGCGTTCGTTCGCAAAGCCAACCGAGACGAGGTACTCGAGGAACTCGTCGAACCGCTCGATGTCACTAGGCGTGTCGGTCGCAAGATGACGCGCCCACTCGATGGCCCACTGGAAGGCGGGATCCGTGCCGCCCTTGCCGTGAATGTACCACCACCGGGCCGCTTTCAGCACGACGAGCGGATTCGTCGGCGGCTGCTCGCCGGCGAGCCCACGGGTGATAGATTCGATTTCGTCGGGGACGTCGGCGGAATCGACCTCCGCTGATTGCGTGTTGTCGATATCGACCGGAATCTCGTCGATCGAGACGTTGTCGGGACTCTGTTGTTGACTCACTGGAAGTCACCTCTGAGAGTTTTCGAAGGAGCCCTCGCCCTCTCGGGGGCACGAAAAACAGCCACAGTCGGTGTGTCAGTATCTCCACGGCTGATGCTGTCCTGGCGAGTGACTGGCGCGCTGGGATTAATGCTGAACGTGGTAACGGTGGCGTCCTCGGTGGCTGTGACGGTCACGTCATCGCCGCCAGTTATGAGTGCGCTCTCGGTGAACCTGGCCGACCCATCGCCAATCTCGACTGCGCCGTCGAAGACATACAGATAGGTGTCCCCGCCCGGTCGCGATGGGAGCGTGGTCGTGGCCTTGGTAGCGAGTTGTTAGTCGTCGAAGTCGACGTTACTACGAACATACAGCGCGGCGTCGGTCCCTTCGGTCCGTACAGGTGGGATGGTGTGACCGGGGAAATTTAAATGAAACTGGAACTTGCCATAGTTCTGCGAGATGTCCGTTCTCGCGGTGCCGTGTAGATACGAGACTGTGCCTGTACGAAAGGCGACTCGTCCATTATTTGTAGCTCCTCATCCGTTAAATCCGTTCTACGGGATAACTTCTGTCGATCTGATGTTGATTGTACGATTCGGTTATGTCAAAAAATTATGATGATATTGGTTGTTTCCGTCTATTGCTTGTAGATCTTAGTCAGCAATTGTTCAATACAGAGGCAAGCTTCGTGGGTCAGCATATCCCGCGGATCCGGACCGGAAAGTTCGTCATACGGGACATTGGATTCGAGGTACGTGGTGATACTCCACGGGCAGAGGTCATACTCGTCATAGAGCGCAGTGGCAGCCTCGTACGTACCCCACTCATCAGCGTCAGCACGATACTCATCGGCTACGTCGGCGATGAACTCTCTGAACTCGTTTTCAGAGTCGAAATGTCGCTCGGTCATTCTGTGTTTGAATTGGTTCTTGTATTCATAGGTTCATAGGTATACTGAACACGGGGCGCCTGTAGGAATTTCATATTGAGAAGTTGTCGTCACTCCTATGGCTGTTCGCAGGTTTTCTACCTTGTTGGCCTCCACCCCTTGAGGGGGAGAGAAACAGACCGGCGATTACAGCATCGCCGTGATGTCAGCTCATCGCGTCTTGGAACCGCTCACGCAGCGCGTCCTCGCGTTCTTCGAACTGCTCGACTTTCTCCTGCAGGTCGTCGCTGACTCGCTCGATGCTCGCCAGCGCTCGTTCGCCGGCCAGCGAGGCCTGTGACCCGTCGTCCCCGCCCGCCGCTAACTGCTGCTCGTACGCCTGCTCGATGCGCTCGATCGTGCCTTCCGGGTTGAACAGGATGTCGTTGGCGATTCGAACGTACTGATCGAGGGACGCCCCTTCTTTCCCCTGGAAGAAGTGAGTGAGCGCGAACGTGGCGCCGGAATGCAGCGTCCACATGTCGATCTCGAAGGGGGACGCCGCATTGGCTTCTGCATCGCCGGCGGCGCGCTCGGCCAGGTAGTCCGGGAAGCCGAGCAGACTGTAGAACTCCGTGACGGTGAACGGGAGCTCCGAGAAGTCGAGGTCGATGTCCTGGGCGTCACGGATGAACTCGAAGAGGTCGTCGGCGACGAGTTCGACCTGTGCGAGGATCTCCTCCCACCAGGTGCGGAAATTCCGCACGTCGCCGACGTGCTTGATGACCTCCTTGTCGGTGAGCGAGCGCATCGTGTTCGAGCAGTAGCCGTCCTGAGCGAAGCCCTCCACGTAGACGGCGTGCTCGCCGAAGAAGTCGTAGCCCGACGTGACGCCCATCGTGATCGGGTCTGACCGCCCCGGCAGCCGGACTTCGAGGCCGTCGAACATCACGTCCATATGGACCTCGCCGCCGCCCCGGTAGCGCCGGATCTCGCCGAACATCACGTCACCGAGCGGCGTCCCGTCGATGGTCTCCTCGCGAAGGACCTCTTCCAAGGGCCTGTACACATCCACCGGGTTAATGATCGCGTAACTGTCCGTGGGGACGTGAAATAGTGGGTCTGCGTCGGGCTCGCCGTCTGTCGCGTGGTCGCGCGCTCTTGTCGGCTCGACCAGGGCGTTGAAGCGCTCCGTTTCGACCCACTCGTCAGAGTAGGGATTCCGGTATGCGACTGTCGTCTCGACGGCCTGCGGGAGGTCACGAATCGTCTCGGCGAAGGACTTCGGTTCGTCGACCGTTTTCTTCCGGCGGTACCAGTCGGGTAGTTCCGTATCGGTTCGTCCGTCGACGCCAGCGAACACGGTTCTGGATTCTGGGTCTTTCATTGCAGTCACCTCGAAATCGAATTCGTCATCCGCACCGGCGCTCTCATCACGCGCCCTGCGCCCCTCTCACGGGCGCAAAAACAACCACTCTTAACCAACATTCTACCCAAGAATCCAGTACTGTTGGTTAATCATCTGGACGGTCCCGACACTTGGCTTCGGCTCTTCAATTCACTCGTCGGCGTGGCGTCGACGGCGCACCTGTTCAGGATTTGGTACCTATGGATGGTCGTCCCAGCAGTGCAGGGCGTGCTCTTGTGCCGTGTCGAACAGCGCCTCACACGACCCACACTCGTAGGCGGTGTCGGACCACGGTTCCGTGACGAACATCGCCGTCACCGTCGACCTGACTGGATCTGGTGCGGCCGACCGCTGAACGTAATTATAGCCGATTACTGTCCGTCGACGAAGCGCCGACTGCGCCAGCCGTTCGGGCCGGTCTGCTGGGAGATACACCCAGCGGACGAACGCTGCTTCTGAGTCCTTCGCTGAGGGTTGAAGGATGAACCACCGGTCGTGATCGTCGCGGAAGAGATACCGGTCTGTTCCCCGATTTTGGAGATAGAGCGGATCGCCGTGCCCGGCAATCACCCACAGACCGATGGACGGGGAGATCGGGGTGAGGAGTCGCTCTTCCAGCGTGAGCGAGCGGGACTCTCCAGATGATGTCTCGGTCTCGAAGTCGTCGAGCGTCGCTTCGTCAGTCATGATTCGCCGGGATTCGTCTCGTCGGTGTCTTTCCCAACTGTTAGCTCGTGCCGGTCGTTGTATCGCTCGAGTTCTCGGCCGATGCACTCCAGCGCCGTGATGGCGCGTTCGATGAGTTGGTACGTGGCCCGCGAGAGTCGGATGTTCTCCATCAGATGTCCTCCTCTGGCTCGACGAGGTCGTTACTCTCAGCGACGAGTGCCTGCACGGCTGCAGCAGGATCGTTCTCGACCGGAAGTGTTCGATGGTCAAGCGGGGCGGGATACGCCCGGTCCTCCTGCGCACAAAGTATGATCAACCACTCTTCGCTCCCTTCGGCGAGGACGACGTAGTGGTCGATATCCCGACGTTGGAAGACTGTCCGATCTGTCCGGCTCACCGCACTCCAATTCGCCGGCAGTGACGATGACGGCGTCCCACCATCTGGCGTGAGTGCTTGGTACTCTTCGAATTCGGCGAGTGCCGCCTCGATATCCTCCCCGGTGAGGTGCCAGCAGTCGGCCGGCCCATCACACAGCAACTGACTGACCACGTCGTCGCGGAACTGGATGTAGTGTTCCTCGGCGACGGTTTCGTCGTCGGTGTAATCGAGGAGGATCGCACAGGCGAGCTGTGCCGGTCCGCTTCCCGTATAGCCCCAGTCGAATCCCGCCGGGCTATGCCGCACGAGACCGAGACTTCGATTAGGGGAGAGGCGTTCGTGTGTGGTAAGGTTCAGTACTACCGGCGTTCCGTCGACACGCATCCCGACGTACTCAACGCGGTCTGTACTCGCCTGCCATCGCTCACTCGCATCCTGTACGACTGTTCGTGGGTCGGTAGTCGGATTCATCTCCATCGGTTGAATGCGGGCATTCGGATTCCCCGCACCCCTGCTGGAGGCTGAAAAAACCCACCGGCTATTAGGCCCTCAGCGTCGCTTCAAAATTAGCACTCAGACTACAATATTTCGACGGATGACTAATCAATAGGGGCAGTTTATTCATTGAAGAGACAGCGAGCGGCCGCATCCTCACCGTTGAGGGTTTGCTGATCCTCGTCCGTATCAGCGAAGAGGGTTGACTGATCTCCCTCGGATGTTTGCTCCACTTCGGGTCGATCGTCGACGCCGAACTCACTCGCCTCGGGCTGGTCAAGACGCGAATCTCGGTCGCGATGATCCACGTCAGCGCCGAAATCCTTGAGTGAGGTCTCGACGCTCGTTTCGGTTACTTCGAGTTGGCCATCGTCACCGAACGCAGTCTGTCGGTGAATCTCGATTTCTGGTCGATCGCTCATCTGGATTGAGCCTCCACCCACCGAGGCTCCGACAAACAGCCCACGACTATCGATTCAATCGTTTTCTTCGCGGATTTCGCTGGCCCGCTGTTCGAGTCGGCGGAGGATCTGGACGCGCTGCTGATTCGCGTTCTCGTAGGCGACGCAGGCTCGCAGCGTCTCCATATCGTGAATCGTCACGATGCCGGCGTTGATGAGTCGCGTATTCTGGGGTTCGAGGCGTTGTTCTGGTGACAGTTCGTTCGAGTCTGGATCGCGCCCTCCTGTGTCGCTTATGGATGGTCGCCTCCGCTCCTGCTGAGGCGAGGACAAACAGCGTCGGTTCTCTCTGGGCGTCCCTTCTCAGCGATAGCTACGCACAGATACCGTCGCTGTAGGCCTGGGAAACGCTATTTCACTTCTGCTGTCGTTTGAGGAATTCGAGGAGCGTCTCGATGTCGTCGGCTGATGCCGACGATTGGCCGAACATGCTCTTGAATCGGTGATCCAGCCCACCTTCTTCGATGAAGGCTTGGGCCTCACTGAGCTGCGACCGGAGGGCATCAGCATCGCCGCGGTGGAGATGCGACTCGACGCCATCGAGGTCGATCGCTGGGATAGCGGCGAGGACATCAGCGAGATCCGTCTTTCGGCCGCTATGGAGTTTCGCGGCGACGAGGATTTCTCCGTCAGCTGCTCGTGCGGTCGTCGACCGGGTCCCGCCCGAAATCGTCGTTTCAGTACTGTGGTCACGCAGATAGTCGAACGACCATTCCGCCTCGGTTTGCCGACAGCCAAGCCCATTCACGAGAATGTCGACGCCGACCGGGTGGGGGAGTCCTTCGGTCCGTTCAAAGATGTCGATCTCTCGATTATAGATGGTCTCTTCCGGTGGAACTTCGAGCTCGGTCGTCCGTTCGAAACCGCGTGCTTCGAGGAATGCCACGATGTCGTCGTAGTCATCCGGGGCGATGACGAGATCCAGGTCGGTCGAGAATCGCGGTTCGAACTGACTGATCGCGTACCCACCAACGAGGACGAATCCGATGTCGGACTGTTCCAGTTCTTCGAGTACTTGGATGAGCGCCTTACTGCGGCCTTCCTGACTCATTTTAGACAGGCTCTATGCGATAGTTCGCATCTGTATCGACATCGTCGTACATCCGGCCGAGCATATCGAGTGCGGACTCGAAGGTCGCGTAGTACTCGTTTGCGAACGCCACGGTCTCTTGGAGCGGGATGACGGGTCGTCCGTCGACCATCTCGCCCTCGATTTCTGAACGGGGCTCGAGGACGATCTGGATGGCACCGTCGAATTTGTCGGCAGGTTGGCGTTCCTCCGCAGTTGGGATCCCAAATCGGTCGAAGAACGCCGTCCAGGCGTCAAAATCGGACTCGTGGACGGCGATGAACAGCGGATAGTCATCCGGCTCGCGAGCGACCTGATAGCCACCGCGAGTCCAGACGTAGACTGCATCGATAGCGGTGAATGCGTAGTCTATGCCGGCGAACTGCGGAAGGACGTACGCCTCCGGGATTGACGGCGGTGAGGTAGCCGCTGCTGCGGCCAGGAACTCGAGCCCGACATCCCGAATCGTCTGATCAAGGAACTGGAGACCATCATCATACGCGACGTAGCCGGCCTCCTCGAGACGGTTCACGACGCGCCGAATCGTCTCCCGGTTCTCGTCGATCTTCCGCGCGACGCCGGAGATGGAATCGCCCGGATCGAGCGCGAGGATGACCTTGAGTTCCTTCTCACCGCATACTTCGTACATCCTATGGTTACACAATTCTGTGCGACTATCAAAAGAATTACTCTTCGTGTGGGTCTGCTGGCTGAATCTGGCGAGCGTCTTCGGCGAGATCGTGGATGTACTCGCGGAGGGTTTCCATATCCTCGCGGGCGTCTTCAAGCGTCTTGCCTTTCGCCTTCGCGACGATCTTGTCTTGGTCGCGGGTGCCAGTACCGCGAGTGAGCTTCACGGTGAGTGAGACGCCGATGTCACTACGTTCGATGTACTCGGTTGGTGTCTGTCGCTCGTTATTCTCTGTCGATTCCTCGTTCGCACGAGACTGCTGAGTGGGTTCTACCATAGATTGCTCTCTGTGATCATTAGTTGATGGACGGTGCGACCGGCTCGCCGGGTGTTCCGTGAAGGACTGCGTCGATCTCGGGCCCGGTGAGTCGCCAGCTTCGAGCAGACCCAGCACAGTCCAGCTGGCTCACGACCTCGGTTTTGAACGCCTGGTAGTGGTCGAGGGCGAACGCTTCGTTACCTGTGTAGTCGAGGAGGAGTGCGAGCGCGAGTTGTGCCGGACCACTACCACCATATCCCCATTCGAATCCCGAGGGACTGTGATTCACCAGTTCGAGACTCCGCTCTGGCGTGAGCCGTTCTTGGCCGGGACGTTTCTCAACGATAGCCTGCCTGCGCTGCCGATACCCGACGTAGGCGATGTCGCAGTTGTTCGGTGGGCGTGACTGTTCGATCGAATATGGGTCGCTAGGTCTACTCATCGGATTGTTCGGGAGCTACTCGTTCGAGCACCCCCGCACCACTCGGGGGGTGACAAACAGCCACAGGGACTGCTTTCCCCTACTGCTACTTCAACGCTGAACTGCTAGATTCGAGCGACAGACACTCCACAATAGGTGTCTAGCAATTTACGGCTGAAGCTGTACTACGCGAGATGGGAGATATCGGCTGGTTCGTCGACATCGTCGAACTCGCCTTGTTCGACCGGCTGCCAGTCATCGCCGGGTGCTGGACTCCACCAGTCGACCTCGTAGGCACCCGGTGCGCCGAGGATCTTCACCCGTGCCGACCCATCGGGTAGGTCGCGACGGAGCTTCTCGTCGACGTGGAGGTTCCACGTCGAGTGGGTGTCGAAGCAGGCGAGAACGGCCTCCTCGTAGCCGCGCGTCTCTCGGGATTCTTGGAGTTCGACCTGCGTGTTGCAGTTCTTGCAGAACACACCTTCGAAGGGAATGTGACTGAATACCTCGTGCCCGCAGACGGGACACCAGAGGAACTCGAACAGTGCTTCGCTGTGGCGGTCGATGACTTCCAGACTCATCTGTGGATCTGGCCCGATTGAGACGGGCCACCCATTCCGGCCCAAAATAAACGTCACCGCAGATACGTTCCAATCAATCAGCGCTCGGCGCCGTAGACAATTCGCGAGGATGTTTCGTACCCACAGTTCCGACACTCGAACCAGCGCTGAACCTTCGCACCGTCAGCCGTTTTCCCACCGATTGCTACATCGCTGTTCGGACACTCGGGACAACTCAGTTCGGGCGCTGGCCGGTCACGGAGCTCGTCACGGAACGATTTTGCGTCCTTCGTCTCGTACCCCCGCGACCACACCGGGTAGCCGTCGATGAGGATTGCTCCGCGCCACTTGTACCGGTAGGAATCCGGGGCTCGATGCAGGACGGCTCGCGCACCGGTCTCGGTGTTCCGATACGCAAGCGTCGGCGAGCGGCTCTCGCGTTGCCAGTTGGTGATCCTGGGCATTATTCAGAAGTGGACGTCAGCGGGTACGATCCAAAGCTCCTCACTCTCCTCGAGGAGTCGATCCAGCTGTCCACGGTGACGGATACCGGTCGCATATTCGTTGTACAGGAAGATCGTTGGCCCGTCGTAGGCGCCGACCTGATGGAAGGCGTGCCGAGCGAGATCTTCGTCGCGCATAATCTCCTCGTCGGAGAGCTCCTCGATGGCCTCTTTCACTCGGTCGAGATTCCGCTCGAATTCCTCCTTCGTCGCCTCCCAGCCACGCTCGAGCAGGTCCTGGCCGTCATCGGAGTCGACGGGGGCTGCCGTCGGCAACTCCCCCCATCATGCCTTCCCCGCAACGGACGTGTCCTCCTCGTCGAAGGTCACACAGTAATCGAAGACGGCGCTGGCGTGTGGGTCCGCGCCGACCAGGCGGTCGAACACCGACTTTCCGGTGGACAGCGCGTCGTCGTGCGTCGATGCCTCTACGAGTGCGTATATCACCATATGCATCTCGAACACCTCGAAACGCCGACGCACCGGGGGTCGTTGCTCGCTCCAGCTGCGCCGGTACCCATCGCCGGCGCTCGAAAAACCTGCTCGTGACAACAGATTCTCAGGCCTCGTCCGCTCGTTCGATAGTGATAGTCAGGTCGCCCGATTCGTAGTCTGCCTCGAAGTCGACCGCGAACGCATCCGCCTCGTAGGCGGCGTGGTAGGCGCGGTGGCGTTCGAGCGAGCCAGTTGCCTTGAAGTGGAAGAATGCGGCCGCCGTGTAGGGCTTGCTCTGTGTTTCGACCTGCGACTCGACGGATGTGGGGAGCGCGATTTGGGGCGTCTCCGTGTCGATACTCGCAACGAACTCCTTCGCTTCCTCGACGGTTGCTTGCGAATGTGCCGGTGTCTCGCCGGTGAGCACGTTCACCGGGGTTTCCGTCTCGTCGGTGAACAGGACGTCTTCGAAGGTGTGTGTTCCGAGGATCGCCTCGGGATCCAACTCGCAGTCGTGAAACGGGTCGTCGTCTGATGTCATCGAATCACGAGCCTACGGCGGGGCTCACCCATTCCGACCCCTGAAAAACAGCAGCTGCCACGAAGCAGATCGAATTAGGTGTGGTTCAGGCTCGCCCTCTCGAAGGGTGATTCTCCAGTCGGAATGAGCAGCTCCTGTCGGTCCCCGACCCGCTCAGCGAGCTTCCGTTTTAGGTACTGCCTCGCCGTCGACGGCGTGAAGACGCCCTTGTCGATTATGTCGCCGACGACGTCTTTGAGGGCCGCGAACTGTCCCTGTAGGTGGCCGTCGCCGACCGGCTCGCCATCGTGCCACCGAACGGTCGCGAGCGCGCCGTTCCCGACCGTCTCGCCGTGGTCGATTGTCTCGGAGTCGTACTGCAGGCCGAACCACAGCGTCCGGTAGGCGGCCACCTCGAAGGTGGCTGACACCACGTAGAACGCCTCGTGATGGAGGTAGTCGAGATGGTCAGCGATGATCTCCTCAAGGGTGAGCCCGGTGGCGCGGGGCTTCGGCTTGACGACCGTCGACGGTCGGTCTTTGCCGGCGAAGTAGCCGTCGACGGCGTCTGCCTCGAGGCCATCGGCCAGTTCTGCCAGCAGCTGTTTCGCCCACTTCGAGTCGGTGTCGTCGCCACCGAACGGTGTTTTGGCCGAGATTCGGTGCTTGAGCTTGAGATTTGCTGCACCCCAATGAGAGTAGTGGAGCGTGTACTGTCCGTCAGTTCGTTCGTACGCAACGAGTGCGCGGTGGCCCATTGAACAATCACCTCGCAGAACGACCCACGACTGGATCGCCCCGCACCCCTCCCGGGGGACGAACAACGCTACTCGTCGATCGGGTCGGGGGAACTGAGGTCCGCGTACAGCACCTCACCGTCGCGGATGACGTACCGTTTCGCCAGCACGGGAAATCGGCACTTGGTAAATCCGGCTGTCTGAATGTCGAATTCTTCGTCCGGTTCGAGATATTCTGCGAGCGACCGGAGGAACTCGTGGGTGACGATGCCACCGTCGTAGTCAGGAAGCCCGTTCTCACGAGCCTCGTACACGTCGAAGCTGTCGTAGCCCCAGATGACGAGTTCGCCATCGTCGTCTATTTCCCAGTTGAGCGTCCCGAAGTAGTGGTTCTCACAGAGCTCGCGGACTGCCTGTGGATCCGATACGAGCGCGCCGGTCGATGTCGTTGCGGCTTGGAGTGTTGCTATGGGTTGTTCTCGGGAGCGGTCTCGCGCCCCCGCACCCCTTCAGGGGGCGAACAACTGCTCACGCTGTGACGGCCACAGGACACTGCACTGCTGACGCGTCGTGCTGTCAGGAGTCTCCGTGGACGTCACCGTCCGATGTCGTATTCGGTTGGGTGAGAACATCCACCTGCTCAAGGAGCGTCGTCGCGGTGCTAATTCGCTCCTGATCAGCGGGCTCCAATTGGTCGCTGTCGATACTGGTGAGGCTGCTGAGCGCGCGGTGAAGTCGATAGCCAGGGGTGTCTTGTGGGTCCATGTGTGCGCCTCCGCCAATTCTCGGCGCCGAAAAACACCGGCGGGCAGTCAGCAGGTGTGGTATCGTCGGGTGGTCGCGAGCTGGCTTCTGTTAACCAACAACTCCGAGCCGACACCAGGATTGTTGGTTAATTTGACGTCGTCTTTACTGACCGGCTTCGGGTTCGGGCCCGTAGCGTGGCGTGCCGCACCGCTGACAGCCCCACATTGGCTGCCCGGTCCACTCGTCATCGGGGACAGCCTCGAATTCGCGGAATCGATGCTTAGTCTCCCGATCACACTCTCGACACTCGAGGTGAGTTCTGTTTGGACGCTCGCGTCGTGGCTGTTCGGTATCGGTCTTGTCAACGGATTCCTGGAGCGCAATCGCTGGCACCAGCCAGAGGTCGTTGTCTGCGTCCTCACGGAGGCTTGCAAGACGAGCTTCGGTGCGAACCTCGCTCCCGGTTTCGTCGTAGAGAAACGTCGCGTGCTCGCCGTCGTGACGGGACTGCGTCGTCTCTGTCCACGCCGTCCGCTCACGAGCAGCCGCGAGCAGCTGATTACCACATTCAGACGTGACCCGTGTCGCCGAGGGGAGCGAGGGCCACTGATCGACAAGCTGTGGGGCCGGTTCCTCGTCGAGATCGTAGATTAGCTTGCAGTCATCGACTACTGGGTCATCATCTCCCTTCGCGAGGAGGGTGGCCGCAGCAGATCCCTTCCCGACGGCGCCGTAGAACGTCGACGCCTCTACGAGCAGCTGGATGACGTGGAGGAGAGTCCGTTCGGCAGTCGATGTGTCCTGGTCGTCGGCTCCTTCGAGATGGTTGGTGAGACAGAACCGGCACTTCGACTGGCCAGCGGGGATTGACGCTCCACAGGAAGCGCACTCGGTCTCATCTGCTGTCGGGTCGTCTGGATAGTCCGTGTCGACGCCACCAGAGCGTTGCCGCCGGGGCTCGCCACTACTACTGGCGAGTTGGTCGTCGGGAACGTGGGTCGCTTCACCGAGCGGTCGGAGGGCTTCGTAGTCGGCGTACTGGTCGGTCATCTTTGAAGTAGCGAGGAAATCCCGCTGTTCACGCCGAGAAGGAATCGCGTCTGCCGCCCTGTGCGTCCACTATAACCGTCGCTGGCCGTCGGTCCTACTTGTCTCTGTCGTCGATGTCGAGCGCGTCTACACCTTCCAGCATCAGCCCCTTCCAAGTGTAGCCGCGCCGTTCTTTCACCGCTTTCAGTCGCTCGAACTGGTCCTCCTCGACTATGAATCGAATCTCTTTGCCCATATATATGTGTAGTTAGCATGGTTTTTATGTGTATTAGGTGTGTTTGTTCGATTGTCGAATGTCGGTCATGACGACCGCCACCAAGACGCTCGAAGCCACGCTCGCGCCACCTACGGCGCACAAAGAGCGGCGGCTCCAGCGCACCGAGGCGACCTACCGCTGTGCGCTCCGTGACGCCTTCGCGTCCGGGGCCGACACACAGACGGCGGTCAACGACGTTGTGACCGGCTACGACCTGTCCTCTTACGCGAAGGACGCGCTCAAACAGTACGTCCCGCAACTCCGGCGTACCTACGACGCCGAGGAATTGGCCGAGGACCATCCCATTCGGTTCACGAACCGTGGGTGGCAGCTCGACCACTCGCCCGACCGCACTCACGAGTTCTGCTGGCGAGTGCCACAGGCCGGGCGCGGAACCTCGTTCTGGATACCGTTGCGAATCAACCCCGACCAGCGGGAGCTGTGGGACCGACTCTATGATGGCGACGTGTCCGTTGGCGAGTTCCGCCTGCGCCAACACAGCAGTTCGTGGACGTTGCACGTCACCGTCGAGTACAAAATTGAGCAACCGGAGACGCCCGACGACCCCACGCCGGTCGGCTTCGACGTGGGTGAGTCGTCGTTGCTCGTCGGCTGTGCCGTCGAGCAGGGCGCTCCGGTGGACCCGCTGTTCGTTGACGGCGGGCGAGCGCGACACCTCCGCAAAGAGATGCACACGACGCTGAAGCGCCTGCAAGAGCGCGGATCCGCCGAGTGGCGGATTGACGAGCGGTTCACCCACTACCAGCACGCGCTCACGGATATTGTCGAGAAGGCCAGCCGGGAAGCCGTCGAGTACGCCCGGCAGTTTGAGGACCCGGTTATCGTCCTCGAAGATTTGACCTACATCCGCGAGTCGCTGGACTACGGCAAATGGATGAACCGCCGCCTCCACTCGTGGGCGTTTGCCCGCTTGCAGGGGCGCATCGAGGACAAAGCCTTCGACGCCGGTATCCCCGTCGAGTACGTCAACGCGGCCTACACGTCGCAGACGTGCCACGCTTGCGGTCACGTCGGGGAGCGCCCGGAACAGGCAGCATTCCGCTGCACAAACGACGACTGTTGGGTAACGGAGTACCAAGCGGACATCAACGCGGCGACCAACCTCGCCGGTCGCCTTGACCCGTGGGGAGCCTGCCTTGGAAACCGGCGGGCGATGACTCGCCACGGGACGGGAGTGCCTGTGACAGCACCACGGGACACCGGGAGGCGAGTCGGGAACCCCGACAGACGACCCTCTCGGCGTACAGTTCCGAAACTTCCTCGCGTAGCGAGCCTTCCCTTGTAGGAAGCCCCGCCGTTCACGGCGGGTGAGGATGTCACGCTTCGTCTTCGGATTTAAACAATAGCGCTCCCATCAATCAGCCTACAGACATACAACCGAAAATCAGCAGTCGGGGCGTTAGACAGCCAGTTCGTCCAGCGCGTCGCGGTGGGTCCGCACGGTGACCACCGAGACGTTCGCAACGTCAGCGACGTCCGACTGGGTGAGCCACCGTCCGTCTTCGCGTCCGGCCTTGTACAGACAGGCTGCGGCGAACCCGGATGGCTGAACCCCCGTGATTGCTCCGGTCGATTCGGATGCTTCCGCCAACTGCCGAGCCCGCTGCCGGATCTGATCGGAGACATCGAGCTCCGATGCCAACCGCGGGACGAACGCACTCGGCGTCACGGGTTGGGCTGGTAGGCCGAGTTCCGTATTCAGCGTCGTGTATGCGTCCGTCACCCGCGATTGCTCGACGCGCGCCGACTCGGTGATGTCGTCGAGCGTTCGTGGTCGCCCGTTACACCGACA
Source organism: Halobellus ruber (assembly GCF_014212355.1). NCBI lineage: Archaea > Methanobacteriati > Methanobacteriota > Halobacteria > Halobacteriales > Haloferacaceae > Halobellus > Halobellus ruber. The sequence continues at coordinate 104,976 of NZ_JACKXD010000007.1, read as the reverse complement.
CGCGCCGTAGACACTCGCGGCGGCCATCGCCTCGATCGACCGGCCCTGGAGGAGGTCCTCGTTCTGAGCGCTGCGGAAGAGCCGGCAGGCCTGGTCACGGATCGTCTCGGACAGTTCGAGCGCACTACTGATCCGGCGGACTTCACTAAGCCCGTGTGCGAGGTTGCGTTCAGCTTTCGACTGAAACCGCCCACGGGTCTGTTCACGCCGCATCCGAGCGAGCCGCCGTCGCTTCTGTCCCGAGAGTTCGTTCCCGTTCGCATCGGTCCCGCGGCCGATCTCCGTCGACAACCCTCGATCGTGTCGTGCCGCCGTCAACGGAGCGCCAGTCCGTTCGCGCTCGTCGTCGAACGCCCGCCACTCTGGCCCGTGGTCGATCCGCTGCTCGTCGATGACGAGGCCACAGTCCTCGCAGACGGTCTCGACTGTGTTGGTAGTGACCCGGCCGCCGCACTCGGGACACTGGTTCGCACTCGATTCCGTCTGGACGTCTTCGTCGAACGCCGTTTCGTAGATGTCTCTGATTGCCATAAATACACACGAGGGGACGCACGCGAATCGCGTCTCTCGGAATGCCCCTCACCCATTAGGGGGCAAATACACACCACGGAGGACGGCGCTGATACCGATGACTGTAGTGGCGAAAGCCCGGCCGCGCAACGGCGCTGTGCGCCGTGAGCAGCCCGGAACGTGGAGGTGGTGGTAGGTGGCGGTGACCGCGTACACCCCAGCAAAAAAGGGGCGCATCGCCCCGGCTATTCCCACCAGCGGCCGCGATCTGGGAATTCGATCCTCGACCAGCCCGTGATTGCGAGACTGCACCGACCCTGGTACCAATTTCTTAGCGTACTTGAATTGGGCTTCCTCAATTCTTGAACCACCGCCTGCTCCGAGGGATGTTCTTCCTTGATATTCAGTGGATCAGGTACTATACAAATCTATGAACGGATTGTTGGAGAGGCTATCAGTTCCAGTGGGTATTTCTAAGCCCGTGCTGTATACACAGCGCGTATCGGTCACCGACGTTCTCCGAAATGATAGTGTGGCGACTCGCTCAATACAGTGGAACCATCCATCGATCAAGACAGAAACTATCTCTTGGTAACGCTTCTAAACTGGCAGACGTTCAACGGCCTGTTCAACCGAGACCTCTTGGAACTGCTGATCTATCCAGTCATTGTCGGAACCAAATGAGGGAACGCTTACCTCAGAGTCACCGGTAAGTGACTCGACAGTTGCTTCGAACCACTCACTTGCCGGCTGGTGTGGCTGACGTATTAAGAACTCTCCATTGCTGGGACGACCATCCGGAGCGTATACGTAGCAGTGATCGATCCGTCGGTGAACGCTTTGGAGTGTGATGTTATCTACGTCGGGAGACGTAGGTGGCACATCCGGGACGAGAAGAGTCGTTATCCCTCGGTCGTTGATCGCTCGTAATAGCTGCTCTGCATCAGGTTCAACTGTGACGTTTTTGTGATCGGGATAAATGTCGAGCATCCGGTAGTCCGCCGGTTCATTGGTCGTCTGGAAGGTGTAGTAGTCCGGATACTCGAAAAAATCCTCTTTGCGGGTTTCTCTGAGATAATCGTAGAACGCAGTGACATACGAGAGGATAAAGTTACCAGCGCCGAGTCCCTCGGCCCCTGTTCGCATCACAATACCCATTCGGTCATCGGATGTTACGGATGGCATTACTGTTTCTTTGGGGACTGCGTCTCCATCGACCTGGTACTCAAAAGAAGTGGCATCCAATTCTTTTGTCGTGTGCATCTGTCACGATTAGATGACATCTGCCATCTTAAATATTCACAGATGATTTTACTCAGATACTCAATCCACATACTTACTGCAATTGTCGATACGTGATCTCACTCAACCCCTGTTTGGTGATCCAGGGGAACTTAGTAATCTTCATAGAGGCGTTAGACCCCGCGACACAGGCCAAGCCGCCAAGAACGTTATGACCCACGGACCCGCAGGGGTCGGGAAAACGGTCCTCGCGAAGCATACGATGGGCCGCCTTGAACAGTACGCAGATGTCGGTACCGGCCTCGTTGAGGGTCTTGGAGCTACGACGGGAGCCGTTCTCAGACGGGCGGTCGCGGTCGTATCCGGAGGTGTCACCCCTCGACAGAATGCCACGGACGAAGACCTTCGCTGGCAGTTACGTAACACATCGACCAGCCGATGATCTTGGTCCTTGACGAGGCTGAGAGGTACCTTTGACGGATGCGCTGGATCAGCGGCTATTGATCAGCTGTCGATCGTGGCGATCGTCCACGACGAGAATCGGTGTCTCGCACGTATCTCCGACGACGCACGCCAGGCATTCGAAATCTCGATCGGACCCGATCGCTATCATATCAACCAACTTGCCGCGACCCTCCGTGCACGGGTTGAGAAGGGACTGGCTGAGTCGGTCTCCGTCTTCGAGACCGCCCCAGAGCAGGACGTTGCCCGTGTGATGGGCGCATCGCCAGTGTCTGATTTGGCCTACTGAAATACCGAACTAGTCTCTTTTATAACCGATTCCCTACGATAGCTCTTGAAAATCGGTAGATCGCTAGCTCAAAGCACTCGCCGCATTTCACAATTCAATACTCTAATCTTAACACCTTCAACGGTCCGAACGGTTAAGATCCCACCAGACGGCTACCTAATATATGCCCGATGAGTCTCCAAGAACGATGACGACTGCTGAGACGAGTTGGGAAGTAGTCGATGTCCTAAAAGAGCAGAACGGAGCACGAGTTAGTGATGTCGCGAACGAACTGGATCTACCTAAAGGTACAGCATACACACACTTAGCGACGCTCCGTGAGAAGGGGAAGGTCGTCAAGAACGGCCACACATATGAATTGAGCTTGCAATTCCTGAGTATAGGGGAATTCGTGCGAAACAACGATCCCCTCTACATTGCGGGGAAGGAGAAGGTTGACCGCTTGGCGAAGGAGACTGATGAATATGTCCACCTCGTAACAGAGGATCAATATAGCCCGATATATCTCTATGGGGCGAGTGGTGAGCAGGCAGTCGGAACGAAGTACTTTATGCAAATAACCCAAAAAACCAGTTACTTCCACAATACAGCCTATGGAAAGGCGATACTTGCGCACCTTCCAGACAATGACGTTGAAGAGATACTTGCCCGAGACGGTCTTCCATCAAAGACTTCGAACACCATTACGAATCGGGAAGAGTTGTTCGACGAACTGGAGCTAATCCGTGAACGCGGGTTCGCACTCAACGACGAGGAAGAGCTTCGGGGTGAACGGGCAGTCGGAGCTCCAATACTTGATAAGAATGACTGCATCCAAGGCGCAGTGAGTATTACAAAGCCGACAAGTCGGATGCAAGACGAGGAATTCTACGAAACAATACCGAGGAGGGTAGCAAGCACAGCAGACGCCATCGCGATCTCCCTGCAGACAGACCAAGCGTAGAGATTTAATCAAGATCCGTTTTTTGTGCCCATCCTGCTGTTTCCATCACTAATAAATAATGCTAAGTATAGGCTCTCATTTGATATATACAGTACCAGCCGTGGTTTTAATCTAAATTTTATTTTACTATCGAGAGTGTAATTATCCTACTAAAAATTAGAGTTGATAACTGAATCTTCTGGTACTCTGATGTCAATTGGTTTCGTATCTCCTCCATTCACTGTTGATTCACCAGCACACGACGATACGGCAACGATCGACTCCTGGTCTGCCCTGAATCGAATTGTATCTCCTGGCTCAGATTCGGGCTCACGAATATCAATGTACTTTTGTTCAGCGATTGTCGACTTCATAAATATATTCAATGTACTGTGAACATCTGTCTTCGGGATACCGGTAGGCTCCAGTGCTTCGAACAAGTTTTCCCTGCATCCGTGAGTATCTGTTTCTTGGCCGTAATCTGTAAGAATCCAGTCGTTGCACGGAGCGTACAACAAATCATGAATTCCACAGTCATCAGATACAATCGTCAGAATAGGATTTCCTTCTGTAGTAAATAGGGAGTCACCTATTGATATCCTTACTTTTCCAGTTTTTTTATACGTGTACTTTGTAGAAAATCTAATACTGGTGTTATCAGCTTGAAAAGCCACTAAATCAGCTACTTGGGATCCTTTTGGATCTGTCACTTCAAATTCCTTTCCTTCACCGACTTTGAACGAAACTGCTCGTTTTTCGGGGATTCGAATCTCTTTCATCTGCATAGCCAAGTCGGATATTCATATCATAAAAATTTTTCTTATTTTATTTGCCAATTGAGATTAAGGGGGGTATATGATATAGGAAAGATGGAAAACTACGAGAATAACCAAGGACGTACCGAGTCCTAATGGGCCAGAGAATTCGCTGCGTTCCAATACGAGCGTGACTCGTTCCCATTCGATCTCCTCAACTCTGTTTCGGACGCATTCGACGATGTCATAATGTCTCAATAAGGTGGAGTCAATGGATTAGGCCCGGGAATCGGAGTAGCCTCGGATTCCTCACACCGAGCCTTGGGACCGGTTGCTCCCGAAGTTCAACGGTGAGTGGCGAGAAGACCTCCACCTGCTCGGGAGGATTTCGCAGCTATCTCACTGAAGAGTTAGCAACTCTTTTGAGCTGATCTAGCTCGAACTTTGTTTTAATACCCATATTTAAATAAGACATTCAAATATAGAGTCAAAAATTGGAACTTTAGTATATTTGGATAAAGCAAACTATCTAACGGGGATTACAATACTAGTTATGTAACACAGGCGGTGTAAATTGCAATCCACGTATTTAAAATAGCCTCCTCTTACAATTATAATATCACGGAACAGTTCACTATATTAAAAAAGTCAGAATAAGCTATCAGAGTGGATTAGAAAGCGCTAGCCTGGGTTTGGATAATCCAAACTCGTTTAGAATCTCTAATATTAATCAATCCGTGGCAACTGCTCGGCAATAGCGAGCGTCTGCAAGTCACTGAATTGAGATCCGACGACCTGCGCTGCTACCGGTGCGCCCTTAACCGTCCCGACGGGAACTGACACGGCCGGCACCCGTGCAAGATTGAATGGCGCTGTGTTCCCCAATAGCGCCAACATATCCTCAGCACTTTCCATCTCTCCGAACCCGGGCGGTTGTGTGCGTAGTGTCGGTAGAACGAGTGCATCCACCGTATCCAAGGTTTCAGTGACTCGCTCGATATACTGAAATGCCTCTCGCCGCGCAGCGAAATACGAACCGCCCTCCGTCTCGGAGTCCAACAGCGCTGAGGGGAGGATACGGGACGCGATGTGGTCTCCCAAATCAACATCTCGGACGGCCCGTAGTAGTTCTCGGACCGCGTCCGTGTACTCCGATCCCTGACCACGGATAATTCCTTCCTGATCCAAATACCAGACAAATTCAGCCGCTCCGATGAGGAAGTACGCCCCTTCGATCGCGCCACGAGCCAGCTCGGTGGACTGTATCGAGAGAGGAGAATTACTGACAGCGTTCCGAACGGCTTCGGCGACCTCGGTTGTCTGCGGCCTCGAAGAACTCTTGTGGCAGCCCTACTGTCGGATTCTCAGGGAGGTTAAAACCCTCCGAAAAGCGTGGAAGGGACCGATCGCGTGCCGTCGGATCGTGAATACTTGGGCCAGCTAACACAGACAGCGTCTTGGCAACAGTTTCGATATCCCGTCCGAGCGGGCCGATCGTATCAAGCGATGGGGCAAACGAAACGAACCCGTGCCGTGGGACGAGTGCGTGTGTGGGTTTCATCCCAATGACTCCGCAAGCGGCAGCCGGGATCCGAATCGAGCCGCCGGTGTCACTTCCGAGCGCAATTTCGGCCTCTCCTGAGGCAACGGCGGCACCACTTCCGGACGAGGAGCCTCCGGGAACACGATCGGGATACGTGGGATTCTCGACCGGATCGTAGTCGCTGAATTCACCGCTCGGTCCGAATGCGAAGGCATCCATATTTGCCTTCCCGACGAGGACTGCACCCGCATCGAGTAGTCGAGATGTGACAGTCGCATCGGTGTTGGGAACAACAGCAATCCGCTTCGAGCCACACGTCAGCGGGAGATCAGCTACACTGATATTGTCCTTTATAACGACACGCAAACCCGAAAGCGGGCCAGTTGCACGTCGTTGTCGGGCAGTCTCATAATATGCGAGCAGTTCGTTGTACTCTCCTCTTGAGGAAACGTCCGGATAAGTGGACACTTCTACGTCGGCCCGGTCATCAAGCGCCCTCGCCGTCGTTCGCAGGTTTTCTGCCGTTTCGAGACAATTTTCGAGCACCGACGTGGAGACGTCGAACCCAAGACGGTCAGCCTCCCGACGAAGCCGTTCAAGTCGCTCATCAGTCATTGTCGGTCACGTCAGCGACGCCAGCGAGCGAGAGAGCGGCGTTCGCGTACGTATTCGCCGCGGCATAGCAGTCGTCCCAGTCCGTGAACTCCTCGGGTGTATGGCTCTTACCGCCTTCGCTGACCGCGAACACCATTCCAGTGTCGCAAACGCTCGCCGTGTACGTCGCGTCGTGTCCCGCTCCACTCACCAGATCACGTCCGTCGTACCCCAAGTCGGAGACGGCCTCCCGAACTGCGGTGACACAACGATCAGCGAAGTCAACGCTCGATGCACGCATTCGCTCTTTGTACTCCCACGTCACACCTTCACGCTCCGCCGCGGCACGCGCCTCCGCCTTGATGCGTTCGACACCGGTGTCGGCTATTTGATCGTCCGGATCGCGTAGGTCGAACGTTACGCGAGCCTTCCCCGGGATGACGTTGATTGAGGCGGGATCGGCCTCAAGAACTCCGGTAGTTGCGACCGTTCGTTCCCCAAGCGTCCCGGGTATCACCCGAATCAGGGTGACGAGGTTACTGGCCGCAACAAGCGCATCGTTGCGATAGTGCATCGGGGTCGTTCCCGAGTGGTTGGCCTGGCCATAGAACGTGAATTCCCCCCAGCGGAGTCCAACAATCCCGGTTACAATCCCTACGTTGTACCCTCCCTTGTCCAAGTAGGGGCCCTGCTCGATATGAAGTTCCAGAGAGGCGTTGTAGTCCCGCTGTGGTTCGGCGGGCACTTCTCCACGATAGTCAATACGTTCCAGGGCGTCGACGAATGTCACTCCGTCCTGGTCCGTCGTAGCATATGCCTCCTCTATCGGGATTTCACCGGCCCAAACAGCACTCGACATCATCGCGGGTGGGAACCGAGAACCCTCCTCGTTCGTCCAGTTGACGATCTCTATTCCTGATTCGGTACTGATATTTTCGTCTTCGAGAGTCCGTAAGAACTCGAGCGCGCTAATCACTCCCAACGCACCGTCGTAGATCCCGCCGTTCGGCTGTGAATCGAGGTGAGACCCCAACAGAACGGTTCCTGCATCCGGGTTTACCCCTGCACGATATCCGAAGATGTTACCCATTTCATCGATTCGGATGTCCAGTCCAAGCTCTTCGAGCTGTTCGCAGAACCAGTCTCTAATAGCCTTGTCAGCGTCCGTCAGCGCGAGGCGATCGAGGCCACCTTTTTCGGTAGCGCCGATTTCGGCTTGTTCCTTCATTGTCTCGACGAGCCTATCGCGATTAATGTTGACTGTCACGCTTCTCCAATCCCTCCCAAAGATATAAATATTATTGAGACAAGGTCGCAACCGCAAGTCACATATGACAGTAGATACCACAAGGCACGGTTTCGTACGCTCCGAGCCAGCACGTTTCGGCTGGCAATACGCACTCAAAGCCAACGAGCGTCGGACCGATCGCCCGGTTGGAACGACGACCGGCACCGTTCGTATCCACCACAGGCGGGTCGACTGCGACCTAGATGGCCTCAGTGCCGCTTTCGATCAACAGTCGGGACACGATCATCTATGTTAGCAAAACGAAAACGGGGCGCGATCTGGCTGACGTTCGTCCTTATTACGAACGTGGGCTTGGTCCTCTATCTGCAGTCGTACCGTGAGGCTGCGGGACGGTTCGTCTTCGGGCTACCCGAAGCGTTCGTCGTGCTCGTGGTCTTCGTCTTCGCGGTCACGGGCGCAAACGCGACATTCGCATGGTATTACCTCGGGAAACCGGATATCAGCGACGTCGTCAGTCAGGGACCGAAGGAGAAACCAGACGCAGAGTCGACCGACGTCTCTGAGATCAAGAGGGAGGGGGCCTGACGATGCCATCGATCTGGGTCTGGATGGGTCTGACCGTCACCACGGTGTATCTGTTAGTCCTCGTTTATTTAGGGTACCGCGGCTCGCAACTGACCCTGGACGACGTGAGCGATTACTTCGTCGCCGAAGGGACGATTAGTTCAGCCCTCATCTTCCTCACCGGGATTGGGACCGCACTGAGTTCGTTCACGTTCCTTGGGGGCAGCGGCATCACCTACAGCCTCGGCATCGCAGGCATCGTCATCGTCGGCGCTATCGTCGTTACCGACATTCCGGCGATGGTGATTCTAGGCGAGAAGTTCTGGAAAATCAGTAAGATGGGGAAAGACTATGTCACCCCGTCGGACCTCCTCTGTGATCGGTTCGACGACAGTAGTACACTCCGCGTCATCGTGGCCCTCATCGCGATTGGGTTCTCGTTCTTCTACATCGCGATTCAGTTCAAGGGTATGGGGCTCGTCCTGAACGTGCTCACGGGCGAATTCATTTCCCAAAACGCCGCTATTGCCTACATCGGCCTATTTATGGCTGTGTACATCGCGATCGGGGGGATGCGAGGTGTCGTATACACCGACGCGCTCCAGGCAATCCTATTGTTCGGCGGTCTCGCCGCCGTCTCCCTGTGGATCGTCTTTACCGTCCCCGGAGATATCTACGTTCGCGCAACCGAGCAGGCGGCGAAAGTCGGCACTATCCAGGGCGACCTCATCAACCTATACACCGTCGCAGCTGGATTCGGGCTCTCACTTCCTGTCTGGCCGCATATGTGGGAGCGATACTACGCCGCGAAGAACCACTCCGGCGTCTGGGGACTGGGTCTCGCAGAGGGCGTCGGCGACACGTTCCTATTGACCCTGTTCGCAGGCCTAATCGGGTTCGCTGGGCTCGTAGTATTCCCTGGTTTAGAGGGTGCGCAGACCGACACGGTCGTCCTCCGGTTCATCGAACAGATGCCGGGGCCGCTGCTCGGACTGATGATGGCCGCAGCCGTCGCAGCCGCGATGTCGACCGCGGACTCCATCATCCTCATGATCGGCTCCATCTTCTCCCGAGACGTCTACCAAGTACTCATCAGCGGTGACGCCTCCGAGAAGAAGCTCGCGACGTACTCGAAGGTCGTCTCTGGGGTTATCGCACTCGGGGCGCTGCTCGTCGCGACGAGGCCGCTGGGCGAGCTCATCCAGCTCGTCCTCGATCTGAGCTTCCCAGGGTACTTCCTGCTGTTCCCCGTCGCCATCGCCGCCTTCTGGTGGCCGCGCGCGAACAAGTATGGGGTCAGTGCTGGGCTTGTCGCCGGCACCGCGACGCTCGTCTACCTGCTGGCCACCGACACGTCAGTGTTCAACATCTGGGTCGGCTTCCCCGGCGCCATTGTCGTGATTGGGGTTATGATCGTAGTATCGTACCTCACACCGGAACCGCCGGAAGACCGCGTCAATGAGTTCATTTACGAGGTCCGCGAAGCGGACCCAGCCGACCTGGAAGGCGGCACCGGACAGCACGCCAAAGGAGGGACGCCGGCCGACGACTGATAATAGCTGGTCTCAGTATGCACCGCTGGTCCTCACCCCGTTGGCTGTGATCGACGGTACGAGGCAAGAGCGGTCATTATCAGACGACTTCCACCGCTGTCGTTTCGATCAAAAATATCGAGGAAGCGTTTTTTTTTGCGCCGGATGCCGGACGACAGGATCCCGCCGCTCAGAAGTTCGTATGAATGTCCGTTCCGTCAGGGACGCGGATGTCAATGGGGTTCGTCTCGCCGGCGTTGACGACGGACTCGCCGGCACACGAGGAGACCGCGACGTAAGAGTCCTGCTCCGCCTGGAACTGTACGGTGTCGCCCGGTTCTGACGGAGGCTCCCGGATATCGATGTACGTCTGTTCAGCGATCGTGGACTTCATAAAGACGTTCAGCGTGTTGAGGACGAGGTCCTCGTCAACACCAAGCGGCGCGAGGGCTTCCGAGAGGTTCTCCCGGCAGCCGTTCTGGTCGGGCTGGTCGTAATAGTCGTCGAGCACCCACTCGTTGCAGGGCGCGTATAGAAGGTCGTGGACCCCGCAGTCGTCCTCAGTGATGGTGAGGATCTCACGACCCTCCGTCGTGTAGAGGGTATCGCCCGTCGACACTCGGACCTTGTTGTTCCGCCGGTAGCTGTACTTCGTAGAGAACCGCTCTGATGGGTTCTCGGCATTGAAGGCAACGAGGTCCGCGACCTGCTGTCCTTCGGGGTCAGTTACTTCGAAAGTGTCGCCCGCTGCGATCTCGAAGGCAGCACCTCGCTTCTCGGGTATGCGTTGTTCTAACATAGCGAACAGACAGGAGTACAAATGAATACTATATAAACTTTTGGTATTGTCAAATTTATCCAGTAAAGATTTAAAATTATCTCTGTCTGTTTCGGATGGTATACCCTAAAAAAGACCAAGTCGAGCACGTTCGTTGTTCGATTACGATACTCGATAGCCGGTCGATCTTCGATAATAGCCATCAAAGCATCAGACACCGCTGATGTTCAATCGGAACGAATATCTGCTCAGCATCACCAATATTTTTAACTCTTTTTCAGACGATACCCGAACGATGATCGATCCGATGGAGGTCCCCCGGTTCGCGGGGATTCCGACGTTTATGCGAATGGAACACACGTATGAACTCGAGGACGTCGACGCTGACGTTGCAGTCCTCGGCGTTCCATACGACGACGCGACAACTTATCGGCCTGGCGCGCGCTTCGGGCCGCGGGCGGTCCGGCAGGCGTCGACCCTACTCAAACCGTACAACCCCGTCACCGATACCGACCTCCGGGAGTTTGCGATCGTCGACCACGACGACGCGCCTGTCGTACCGGGATATACGGAGACGACTTTCGAGGAGATTGAGGATCGAGTCGACTACGTGTTCGAAAACGGGGCATCACCGGCCATCATCGGCGGTGATCACTCGACTACGCTCCCCGTACTCCGCGCCGTTGCCGACGAGTACGGACCTGTTTCGCTCGTCCAGTTCGATGCCCACTCAGACCTCTGGACCGAGTACTTTGGGAAGAATCATAACCACGGGACGACCGTTCACTACGCTATCGAGGAAGGGTTGATCGATCCAGAAACGTCGATCAGAATCGGCGACCGAGGCGGCCTCTACGGTCGCGAGGACATCGACCGCGTCGAAAATTCCGGTATTAAATACTATACCACAGATGAATTCGGGGAGAATTCTATCGACGAAATCCGAACGGCAGTTCAAGAGCGAGTCGAGGGGGCGGCATTCGCCACCATCGATATCGATGTCGTCGATCCCGCATTCGCTCCGGGAACTGGTACACCGATGCCGGGTGGGCTTACCTCACGGGAGATTCTCGGACTGACACGGACGCTCCACGGGTTAGACCTCGTCGGGTTCGATCTCGTCGAGGTGTCGCCACCATATGACGATCAATCCAACTCGACGGCCGTCCTCGCCGCGTCCATCTTTTTCGAGGCCCTCTGCGCATTGGTCGCAGCTATCGACGAAAAGTAATCCCAATAAAACCTCGCCCCGTCAGCTCCGCTCCAGCGCGTCGTTTTTGACATCATTTGCGAACACGGCCACCCTAATCTTACTGCCGGCCGTCGACGCCTAGTACCGCGCCGACAATACCCTGGGCGATACTAACCCAAAAATTCACCAGGTCGCAAAGCCAGAACTCGAAGGTTTAGCGGAGGAGACCGGCGATCTTGTGAACCTACTTGTTGAGGAGTATCGCAAAGGAATTTATCTCCACCGTGAGCAGGGTGAAAATGCCGTAGAGGTCGATTCCTACACAGGCCACCGTGTCCACCTCCATAGCACGGCTCTCGGGAAGGCTATCTTGGCAGAACTGCCCCGTGAACGAGTTGAGGAAATAATCGATCAACACGGCCTCCCAGCGACGACAGAAAACAACATTACCGAGCGTGAGGAACTGTTTGATCGGCTTGATCAGATCCGCGAGCAGGGCGTCGCTTTTGACGATGAGGAACGGCTGCCTGGCCTCCGCTGTGTGGCTCGGGCGGTTACCGATAACAACTGCGAGGTCCACGGCGCCATCAGTGTTTCTGGTCCTTCCAGTCGAATGCAGGGAAGCCGGTACGACGAAGAGATTCCTCAAAAGCTAGAGGAGGTCACGAATATTGTGAGCCTCAATATGGGCTATTCGTAAGCTGTCGCCGTACCTGCTTGTAACGGCTAACCCATCATATATGTTTAATTATATATCTATAATAAATATATAATTTCATATATTGTCTCGAAGTATATTAAAAAACGCTGGACAGACGCCGTTTGGAATCTCATATTTACTTATGTGATATACTGTAATAATGTAAACTATTCTTTCATCAAAAAGTGTATTTGATAGTCGATACGTAGAAGTTCTAGATACGCGCTGTGTATTCTGCACAGTCTCTCTAAACTGTCTGAAGTTGAGGATTTCGACAGATCCTGTGGTGGTACTGCGACTTTGCACCTGCTAAGGATCGTGACAACAGCGCGCAGCTTTGATCCCGGACCGCGCCCGCAACGCGCCGACTGGCGCAACCTGGGCGGTGTCGGCGTGCGGGCAGTCGAGTTTGTGATACCGCGCATCGTTGCCGACGCCGTCGCCACCGCCGATCGCCCGAAGGTCCGCTCCGGGCGCCTCGTCGGGTCCCAGATCGAGCTCCTCTTTAGTCTTCGCGGGTTTCATCGGTGCTCTCTCACGGCACGCCGCAGCGCCTCGTGCCACCGGATGAACTTCCCGCGATCGGTCCACACGTTCTTGGAGTCGAGAGGGCTCACGAACCACACCAGTGTTAGGAGCACACCGACCTGCGCGCCCGTTACGAGGGGGTCGAGCGGTTTGCTGCACACAGTCATTGTAACTCCTCGATCGTCTCGCCGGGGACGTGAACGGAGCGCGCCTCCCGCAGCCAAGCGAGGCGATCCACACGATGAATAATTCCTATTACTAACGTCAGATCCTGTTGCATTGGTATCGTGGGGGCTAGATCGTGGCTTCTCCCTCGCGAATATTCGAGCGTATTCTACCTAAAACACACAGATAGAGAGGGTCGGATCTCCCTCACGGCTACAACCGTGGGCTTCCTCCTTGCATCTGTGTGAGAATGGACAAATGCTGTTAAAATGGACCTCACTCCTTGCGACGATTTGTAAGTCCCCTGCGCCGAATTAATCCTACAGAGATATCTGACCGTGTTCTGTGATTCGAGTTGGTAGCCGTATTTCGGGTTCACGACAGGTTCCGAGGGCTTGTTTTCCGTTGAGGGGGTTGCGAGTTGGCCGAAGACCTGAATCCTGTTCGGCAAAACGTGGCTATTCGCAACTACAGAGGCTTTGGGAGGTTGAGACTGGCCGCCTCAATGCATACGGTTCTCGAATTCCTTCGCGATGGACAGTGAGTCACCTTCAGCATTTTCGTAGCTTTCATACCTAACACTCTTTACAGCGTATGGCGTACCTCCGTTCACCGATGTCCATCGACCGAGACACCTTCGAGAACACGAGTGAGGACGAACTCGAGGACCTCTCCGTCCCCGATCAAGTCCTCGGTTTTCTCGCAGCTCACGAGGATCGAGCGTTCAAAGCGCGCGAGATCGCGTCCCAGATCGGCGTCGACGAAGGTGCGGTCAGTACGGCTCTCTCGCGGTTGAAGGATCGTGCCCTCGTCGAACACAAGGCGACGTACTGGGCGGTGACGGAGGACGCCGAGCGCCTTGACGGATACAGCGGGTATGAACGAGCAACGGCTCTATTCAACGACCAATTGGGTGGGGAGGACAAGGAATCCTGGCGCGAGCACGCGCCCAGCGACCCGCATCCGAGCGTTGATGACGAACAGTGACCGACGAACAGAAACCGATCTTCGAGCGGGGCGACGTCGTCTATGGCGACGACCCGTTCAAAGGCGAGGAAGACGCTCGTCCTTGGCTTATCCTTTCGAACCACAAAGGCCGTCCGTTCCACGGCGAGCAGTATATCGCGCTCACGTTGACCTCAAAATCATGGATGGATGGGCTCATCGACATCCCCGAGGAGAGTTGGCTTCGCGGTGGGACACCGGATGAGAGTAGAATAGTTCCGTGGGGTGTGCAATCGATCGGCCACGAGGATATCGATTTCTGGCAGAGACGTCTGGCGGGTGAGCTCGCCGATAACGCAGCTAATGCTCTCGTCGACGAACTCCGGTAGTCATTTTTGAGCACTTATGTTTCTATGCGCGACAGCCACTGCTGGCCATCGTCTCAACTCAGGATGCCTATATTCGGTATACCGATATACAATATAATATCCGGCGAATAGATACTATTGCTGGTCCAGAGATTCTATAAGTTGCGAATACGGGGGATTAGATTTCAGACAGAGAGACTTTACATTAGAACAGTAGTGTGTAGTGGATATTTGTGGGTCGCCACTGTAGCGGAAGGATAGATGGTCGACCGCACTCAGACCGCCGGTTCCTCCAGGGATCAGGGTCACGAGACCACCCTCCAGGATGCGGTGGAGTACTATCTCGACTCCAGGGACTCGGGGATCTACCAATCGACAGCGAGCCACATCCTCAAGTCGTTCATCGAGCACATCGAGGACCGCGGCGCCGAGACCGTCGCCGATCTCGACACGCGGGTGCTGGTGACCTATGCCTCCTACCTCCGCCGGCGCGTCGACGGCGACGGGATCTCCCCGGCGACCGCCCGCAACTACTACGACGTCGTCTCCGGATGGCTGACCTACTGCGTTCGTCGTGGGTGGCTCGAATCCAACCCGGCGTTCCGACAGGCACCGAAAGAGGAGCTCCCCGAGGACACCAGCGACCCCACGACCCAACAGCGGTGGACGCGACAGAACCGCGTGGAGATCGTCCGGTGGGCCGACTGGCGCGCCGAGAGCGCCGCCGAGCACGAGTGGATGGATCCGACCGTTGCGAGTCGGGACCGCGCCTTGATCGCCCTGTTCGGGTACACGGGCGTCCGTGGGGCCGAGGTTCTCCGGGACGGTCGCGACGAGCAACGCGACGGCCTCAGGTGGTCGAACGTCGACCTCGAGACGGGCCAGATGCGGGTGTGGGCGAAGAAACGTGAGTGGCAGCGGGTCGCGATCCACGAGCGGGCGCTACGCTACCTCCGCGTCCACAAGCGCCGGCAGAACCCGACAAACGACGAGTGGCCGGTGTTCGCGACGCGGCACGCGCACACGCTCCTGAAGGGCCTTCCCGACGACGTCGATTCCGGTGACTATCTCGCAGCCTACCGGGAGTACGACCGCATCCCGCAGGCACCCGGGACGCACGGTGGTCGCAGCGTCCTTGAGACACTGTGCATTGAATCTGGGATCCGCGCCTCCGATGGCGACGTGCTAAAACCGCACGCAGCACGCCGCGGGCTCGGGAAAGAACTCTACCAACAGCAGCCCGAGAAGGCGCAGGAACAACTCCGACACGAGGATCTGGCGGTCACGAACAAGCATTATAATGACGTCGAAACCGCCGAGCAGAAGGAGTCGCTGGATTCGATGATTGATTAACTAACACCCAATACGATTACGTCAGGGTGTCATAGCAGGCTTCCCACACCCCACAAGAACCGTTCCGTTCAGGGAGTCTATAGACGGGCGAGTATCGCTACTTTACAAGTATTGAATCGACTGATCCTCCTCGGATCGGTACTGTAGGTGCTCATCAACGACTTTCACGACATCGCCGATCTGCCGTCCAGCCTGTCGAACATAGAGCAATCCCCTGTGTTCCAACTCTTGGCCTTCGACGAGTGAGAGAAAATCATCATCGAACGTCAGGAGAAGCCAATTATGTTCCACCGCGTACCGCAACTGTTCACCGTCAGGATCACCGAGGGTTCCCTCGTCTCGGGCGGTGTGAACTGTCCACCCGCGCCGTCGAAGTCCATCAGCGACGGGAATCCAGATACTCTCGTCGCAGTACAGCGGTCGCATTACGCGGACGCCGGTTCGGACGAGGGCGACCGGAAGTCATCGATGTGGTCGTAATAGTATGCGAGTGCCCGGTGAACGTCACTCAGGCTGAGATCGGGGTACAGCTGTGTAATCTCGTCGGGATCGTAGCCGCTGTGTTCGTATGCAGAGGCGATGTCCTTGACCCGGATTCCCGTCCCTTCGATGGTCGGCGCACTGTCGCTGTGTTCTGAATCCCGGACGATTCCCATACTCTGAATTGGCCATACACCGACTTAAAAACCGGGTTGTAGGAACTGTCCCTTCTCAATCAACCCGCACGTTCATATAGGGGTTGTTTCGTTTCTGATTGGTTGAAACAAACAACGACCAACTGCTGCATACAACCTCTGTCTCGGTCACGACGCTTCTGACGGGAATCAGGGATGTTATGACCTAGTTCGTTCTATCGTTCATCTGTATTCACCTTTCGTTTGGTGGTTGCGCTGAAGGGTATGCGAACTATCCCATTATCTGCTCTCAATTAGTGCATTTATGTTGCTGAATCCGTTCCGGTAGTCCGACTTTCCCACAGATAGGACACTCTTGCAGCGGTGTCGGCGGCAAGTTCTCCCATTCTCGCAACGCAGCCTTGAGATGCCACTGGACATCGTCTGATTCTGTACGAGTCAGTGCCTGCACGAGATGCATTCGCAGCCGCTCACGGCTTGTCGTTGTCTGCTGATCACTCATAACTGGGTCCGAGAGGACGAATTGTATCGCCCTCCATCCTTCTGAGGGCAGGACAAACCTCACGCTGCACGCTCACCTTCCTCGTCTTGGGAGCGCGTATACCGAAGCACGTACTGAGTCGAGCTCAATCTGACTACTTCGGTGAGTACTCCATCCCCCAGAGTTCCTCGAAATACTCGAGTGTGTATTGCCCTCGCCTGCCGCCCTTGTACGAGTTGAACCGGTCGACGTAGTACATCAGTTCAAGAAAGCCTTCTTTCTCGTGATGCACGCCCTGGTCCATCCGGGGCAGAATCTCGTCAAGGAGGAGATCGACCTGCTCGCGCTTGACGATGAACTGATCGCGGAGCGGGGTCAGGAGCGTCCGTGTATTGCTGATACCCTGCACGCCCCAGATGTACTGGTCGCTCCGGTTCTCGTTGGATTCGAGACTCGACACATGACAGTTCACGTCGTGAGCATCACAGTACGCACAGAGCGCCTCCATCAGGTGGTCACGATACGTCTCGGTGACCTCGATCTGCGGCTGAAGTCGATGGTCGACTCGATACTCACTATTCTGGTCTACTTTCACGCCAATCCAGCCTTCTGCGTCGAGAGTTCCAGTCAGCTGTTCGTGGGTGATTCGGACCATTGGTGTAAGTTCAAAGCCAGTACTGTACCGCTCTCGGTCGGCAATCGAGATGCGGATACAGCCTTCGCCGTCGAAGAAGCCGGCGAACCACGCATCGAAATCGTGGTACTCGGATGAGTCGGTTGACATCGCGTTGCACCCCTCGCCGGCGCGAATAAACACGACCTGCGTCATCTGGTTGTGAGGTGTTGAAGTCGCCCCTCCGCTGTTGAGAACGGTCGTGGCTGCGCGCGCAGCGACCGTAGGGAGCGAGCACGGAGCGGAGGGTGGGGCGGCGGGGTTAGGGCCGGTCCGGCACACAGTAAAAAAGAGGGTTGCCTCGACTCCCTATTCTTCCCACCACCGACCGCGCTCCGGGAACTCGATCTGAGACCACCTGGTCAGCGCGATTGAGCACCGGCCTTCGTACCAGTTCTTGGCTGCTGCCCTGAACCGCACTGTCTGACCTTCCTGCACTACCGTCTGCTGCGATTTCTCCCAGCAGGTGAACTTGATTTTCCCGCTATCATCCGCTATCAGCCCGACTTGCTGGATGCTTGTGGAGGAAGGCTCCCAGAGGGTCTCGATAGTTCCTTCGACCGTCACCTCTCCGACCGACACGTCCGGCACATCCGCGATGGGCACGATTGCACCGGGGACCGCCTTCAGTTCCTCCAACGTCTCCAGCACTGCCTTCGTCACGTCCTCTCCGCGTTGCACCTTCTCGGCCAACTGCCTCGCGACGACTGCTCTCGACCAGCCGCCTTGCACTTCGTCGCTGATCCGCATCGCCTGCTCGTTGACCTCCGCGAGTTCCTCTTGCGTCAGCTTCTCTCGCAGGTCCGTGCGCTCCACCGGTTTGGGCTCATCCCGGCCACACTGCTCGACGACGACCTCCCGCGTCCGCCTCGCGCGTCCCTCCTGCTGACTGAGTTCCGCCTGGGCACTGATGTGCTCCAGTTCGGCCTCCCGGGCCTCGATGCGCTCCTCCTGTTCGAGAGTCTTCCCGAACATGTGATCCGGGCCTTCCTCGACCCGCGCATCTGGGTGGTTGGAATCGACTTTCGCCTGCACTTCCATGTCGACCGTCGCCCGGAACTCCGGGGTCTCGTCGACGACCTCGAATCCGTCCTCGTCGACCTCGACTTCGTCGTGTTTCTCGAAAGCCTGTTCATCGACCGAAACTACTTCACTGGAGACGTTCTTACTTGACATTGGAACTCACTGGTTCCTGAAGGCGCTCACGCGCCCGACACCGCGATGCTCCAACATCGCGGATTTCCTCGACGACAACAACCGACAGAACCATCTGCGCGCTCTCGCTCGCGCCTTCGCGAGCGCCCTGTGGGCGCGAGCGAGAGCGCGCCCGAGGCGGACGACCAACCAGCACCGCTCACCGACCCGCCCGGAGCGAGCGGCCAGCGGAGAAAGCGTGGGGGGTGAGCAGCCACGCCGCGCAACCCCTCTCGCTTTCCCGCTGGCGTCGAGGGCACATTCATTTTAGCCCGGAACGGGCGCGGGCGGTGTGGAGAGCGCCCGCACGCCCGGAATGGTCGGTCGCGAGCGACGCGGAGGGCGGAACGCGGCGAGCGGGGCGGGCCGTATCGAACCACCTGCTTATTCGCCCTCGACGCTCGGAGATCCAGCTGACGTCCTGGTGGACTCAGAAAGGGCGAGGCCGCCTCGGACGTCCCCCGATCCCGCAAGCACCGAGTGAAGCGAGGCGCGCAGCGTGGGTCGCGGGATGCCGAGCGGTCGAGGGCTTTTACGAGACGCGTCTCAGTCGTCTCCCTGCGCGTTCAACTCCCGAAGGGTCCAGACAGCCGTCGTGCCGATCCGAACACCATCGAAATTGCGCATGTCGAGATTGACCGTGGCTGTGCGAAATGGATAGTGCTCGACGAGCACACGGTGGATGACGGTTCGGACAGCATCCGCCCCATATCGATCGACGACAGCAGTCATAGCCTCATCGAAATGGGCGTTATGATGGTCGGCACGCGGCTCCCGTGCTCGCTCAAGGACGAGTGTGATCACGTCGTCGACCGATGCGTGGGCTGGATCCCTCGTCCGTTCTCGAACGTCGTAAAGCGCGTCGGTCTCGGTCATGAGTAGCACCTATCCACCGTCGACGTCGTCAGTTGAGCCAGACCCAGCAGTCTCGAGACGACGCTGACGGCGAACCTCGGCGAGGGCGTTTTCGAGCGTCGCGAGGTCGTCAATCGCCGTGGCCTCCGTCATGATGTCGTCGAGAAGCGCAGCTCGCTCGACAGCGTGGGTGTCTCCCTCGGTTATTTCGATGGAGTCGATGGACACCGACCGCTCCTCACTCCATCCACACGCCCAGCAATGTCGGGTGACGACGATCTGCTCGTCTTCGTCAGCAGCAAGCACTGCATCCGCCACTGATGCTGAGAGCGGCTAATTCGGCCCCACTTCCAGCGTGATAGGGCCGCCACACGCAGGGCACTCCATACCGATACCGAGTACCGCCGTCGTTTTCAATATATGGTGGCAGTGTTATGTTATCACACGGGTGTCAGGAGGCTACTGCCGTAGCGAGATGGGGGCGTCATCAGGGAACGTGTTCGATGGCGATTTCAGGGAGTGAGTGCGCGGCTGGCTCGAACTCGGCGAAGGATTTGTCGTTCGTGAGAATGGTCGGCTCACGGTCACGGTGCTCGAACGCCAACACGAGGATTGGAACGTCCTTGGGTTGGATCCCACAGACCCGGGCGAGCGTCTGTACTGCGGGTGCTGATCGCTGCTCCCGTACGAGTGCCTCACTGACATCACGACTCGACGGCGCCTCGATGAGCCCTGTCATTCGCGTGAGTCGCGTCAGAAACCTCGTTTTGACGGTATCACGGTCCGCCGCAGAGAGACTCTGTGTCCGGTCGAAGGCGGCCAGCGCCTCTTGGATCATATACGCGTTGATCGCTGATGTCGTCTCGCCGCGGTCGATTGCGGCAAGCAATTCGGTCGCCTGCTCGTTGGTTCGCAACGTCCCGAAGACCCACAGATTCGTATCGAGGATCTTCACGCGTCAGACCCGTACACCTGCTCGGACGTCTCCTTTCGTGCCTCTTCGACGGCCTGTTCGAGGTCGTCCGCATCGACTTTCTCCCCGAGTGCCGCGAGCTCTGCGTCGATATCGCTATCGGACTGGCGGCTCTGTTCGGCCTGCGCCAGCAGCTGCTCTAACCGAAGCGCGGCGATCGCCGTGTCGTCATTGAGTTCTCGGAGATGGGACCGGCAGGCTTCCTTGATGAACTCGCTCTTATTCGTGTAGATCCCCGTTTCATCGAGGAATCGCTCGATCTCGGTATCGAGTTCGACCGGGAACTTGACGCTGACACTCGCGTATTTCATAGTAGTACCATCGTGCTACAAGTATTTAAATGACGGGCTCAGCCCATATTCCAGAGGGTGACGCACGGACACCGCCAGTCCTCTTCATTCGCTGAGCTCTTGGACGAGATGCTCCTCGAGGTCGCGCGTCCAGTACGTCGCGAGGCCGCCGGGATTGGTCAGTCGCGAGCGACGCGGAGGGCGGCAGCGGCGAGCGGGGCGGGCCGTAGAGAAACACCGGCCAACCGGGTATCACGCTCAGAGAACCAGCCTACCTCCTGGTGGACTCAGAAAGGGCGAGGCCGCCTCGGTCGTCCCCCGACCCCGCTAGCACCGGAGGAACGAGGAGCGCAGCGTGGGGCGCGGGATGCCGAGCGGCTGCGGGCTTTCAAGCGAGTGGAACCCCCTAGTGTGACTGAGCAGCCTGGTTGCCGGTGTCAGAAGAGAGGACTATCCTGTCGAGCGGTGCGGCATGGAATACGGAAGGACATCAAGCCCGAAACTTCGCGCGAGCGTGGCAATCGTCCCATCATACGTGAAGACGAAGCTAGCCTCGGCGCGAGCTGCTTCAAGAACGAGTGTGGCCTCCGTGATGTTGAACACGATCTTCTCGCGTTCTTCATACAGTTGCGTTGCAGCCAGAAAGACCTCCTTCGGCGTGTTCGATAGATTGGTGCTGCTCCAGTCATCACTGCCGTGCAGGACCCGGATCGCAGAGTCTTCGATATCTGCCTGTAACTGGGCCGTCTCGCGAGCCGACGTGCCGTACCGAACGCTGGTAAAGACCTCCGCAAGCACGTAGACATTCGTATAGTAGAACGCCTGGTCACGGCTCAGTTCAAAGAAGCGATCAATGACCGCCTGATGCCGTGCTGATCGGCGGTCAGTCAACCGTGCGAGTAATGCTTCTTTCCCCAGGAAAACAGTCGCTTTGCCGTGGTCGGCCGGGAAAATTACTGAATCGGGATGGTCTGGAACTGGGTCCGCTCCGTGCACACAGTCACTCCTCGTCCGTGTCGGGCTCGACGTGGATTCGCTCGCGATCGAGTAGCGAATCCTCCGTGTTTGCGAGCGGGGGCTCTCCGAGGTCCTCAGGATCGATGCGGCCACCGCTCAGGAACCGCTCAAGTGCAGACGATCCGCCGGTGGAATCTCGTTGACTCGACATAACGATGCTCCCCAGTACTATCGAGAAATAGGTGGGTGCAGTATTAAAAATCTCTGGTCTAGTGGGTGTTACTGGCAATTACTGGTTTACCCATATTCGCCATCTCGTTTATGATCCGTTACTCGACGAGATGTGGCTCGAGGTCTTGCGTCCAATACGTCGCCGGATCATCCGGAGCACACCGCGCGCAGAAGCGGACTGTCCCTTCGAGATTGCCGAGCTGCACTCGGAACGAGGTACGGGCTGAAAAGGCGTCGACAACCAGTCCACAGCTATCGCACGCGTGTCGGTCGCAGTCCTCGGGATCAGCGGTTGCCTGTCTCGCACACGCCGTGCAGATCGGGTGTGTGACGATCTCGTCGGTTCCCCAAGTGCGGGCGTCGCCCAGTTCCGAGCTGGGGCGCGCATCGCAGAACGCACAGCCGGAGAGCGTCTGTTGCATTACGCGTCCTCCTCACCGGCGCCACGAGCCGCCGCCCAGCCTCGGTGGAAGACAGCTAGCTGCGTAATAGAGTCGAACGCCGTGCCACTCGGCTCGTGAACGAGAACTCGTTGTTCGGCGACCGGGATGACCACATCGTCCTCGAGAAGATCGCCAACGAGGTGTTGAGCGGATGTTTCGTCGACATCCGCGGTCGAGAAGCCGGTCGCATCTCGGTCTTGTTCGATCAGCTTGGTTTCGAGTTGTACGTGATCGTCTGCTGTATCATCGATTGCATCTGAACCAGTTATGCGAGATCAGGTCGGACACGCTACTTGAGCGCGCCTCGCGCCTCCTGGCGCCGACAAACGTACTGCTGGAAGCACGACCTGGCCGTATGGAACAGAAGATGGTCTCCGTCGCGGTGATGTTAACCAACGCGACGGCCGAAACACGGGCGTCTGTTGGTTAACAACTGCCAGTTTGTGAGTCGGTTCGCAGCTGACGCAGGGGCTTCACACGGAAGGTATCGGGTTGGTCGACAGGAGCAGTATGACTTCGGTTCGACGCCAGTGACACGGCCCGTGTGAGTCGGTTGATCAGGTTGTCACGAACCTCCTCACGAGGAAGCATCTGCTCGTGCCATCCGAGTCGTTCGTCGAAATGGCGCTTCCTGAACGTCTCGTCGGCCGTATCAGCGGCGATGTACTGTGTCTTTTTTCCCCAGACGTTCGAGGAGCTGTACTCGGCTCCGACGTGTTCGTGCGTAAGCTCAACGAGGACACACTCGACGAAGGTGACGATCGACGCATTGCTCCGGTCGTTCGGGACTGAGAAATGAAGGCCGGGCCGGGGAGATGTAGATGCGTTCGGCTGAGCTGGTTCTCGGTCAATACCTCGGTCTCGCTGGTGCTGTCGCTCGGAATGCATACGTTGCTCGGGGCAGTTCGAAGCCCCGTCACCCCTCTCGGGGAGAATAAACGCTACGTCGCGGTCTCGCCGTTACTTAGAGTTACTTCCGAACAACCGTTTCGTCCGGCCCCACACGGACGCTGTCTCGGATTCGTTATTACCCTCACCAGCATCGACAGTATGCGCCTCTTGGGAATCCCCTGACTCTCGGTCGCGACTTGCGAGTTCCTCGGTGAGTCGCTCAATTTCTGCTTCGAGGGTGTCGATCCGCTCGGCTTTCTCCGCTAGTGTCGCTTCGAGTTCGTCGACCCGCTCGGTCAACAGTCGGTTCTTCTCGGCTAGATACGCACGGCTTCGCCCCGAGTCACCGGCGTCGCCACCTGGAGACGAGTCGACAGCGGGATCGTGGGCGTCCGCGGTGTCGTCGCCGGTGGCCGGGTCGTAGAACTCCGACGTGGTCGCAATCGCTCGTTCGATGGTCTTCTCGCCGTACGTCGACCCGTCAGCGTAGTGGACCTCGTCCCACTTCTCCCGCATCAATCCCGACTGGCGGAACAACTGCTCCATTTGGGTCCGGTCGCCGCCGGTCCAGAACGCTAGCAGACAACACAGCGCCATATCGGCCTCGGACTGGCTGTCGTAGCCGGCCGTATTCCCGTTCCAGAGCCGCTCGAACTTCTCGCCGTTCGATGCGTTTCGCGCTTTTTCGAGGAGGTCCTCGTCTTCGAGGTCAACGTCGACGTTGACTGCACCGCTCGTCGGTGATCGGTCGTCAGCGTCACCACGCTGTTCGGACTCGGGTGCTGTGTCACGCTCGGCCTCCTGGACGTATTCGCGGTGAATCGCTGTGAGCGCGTCCTGCCGACGTGCAACGTGCGTTGGGGTCCGCTCAACGTGGTCGCCAGTAACGGTGAAAAAGCGTGCCGTGTCGTACAGTTCGACGCTCCCACGCCGGTTCCGCCCGTCTGGGAGTGTGCCGGTAATCAGGATATGATAGCCGGTCCCGGACGGTGATACCTCCGTATAGGAGTCGAGTCGATCAATGATGTCCAGTGCCGTGTCGTCGACATCATCTGTCTCGGGATTACGGCAGTCGTCCAGATCCACGCCGACGATGGGATCGTCGTCGGTAAACACGAATCCGACGCCATCGGCATGCTCTGTCTCGGTGTAGTCGAGTGCTGCCTCGAAGCCTGTCCAGGTCTCGGGATCCGTTGACGACGCGAACCCGCCAACCCCCGGCGTCACCGGAATCTTCGTCGGTTTGCCGTCTCGCTTCTCTTCCCGCCAACACACCCACTGGTCACGGTCGCGTAACGTTTCCGGAATCGCCTCCGGCTCGTCGACCATAGGTTCACTCATCCTTACGTAGGACCTCGTATGGCTCTCACTAGCTCTGAGCCAGCACAGAATTCACGCTGCTTCACGTCGCGATCCAATCCCTTGGTCCCAACGGGGACCCCCCGTTCTATACTAGTTGGTTTTTGCCATAACAGATCATCTAACTCCGTGAAATCCTGAGTTTGAGGCTCCCGATACGTGCATACGGCAAAATCCCTCCAGAATGCTTGTGTTACGGCATTTCGATTGATTGCCGTAACCCCGCGCTGTCTGCTGATTTCGGTGCTGCGGAGACGATATGCCTCGATGTTTCCGTAACGCGAGAGGTGTTTCCTGTTATACAAACTCAAATTTGTATTTACGATATATTTGGCGCTGAGTGTGGATTGCATTGTATTCACCTCCAGCTCTATTCTGATTTGAGTGCAAGCCCCTCGTAGTATCGAACAGAGTCGCCGTTCTCACTGTCTGTGTTCCGCTCGAACGTGACATAGTTCCCGAGGCGACGACCGAACCAGGGTTTGCTATCTGTATCAATCCCGTGAGCTTCAGCCCACTGTTCGTAGATTTCGTAGACCTCTCCGGCGGCTACTCTGCTTTGCGGGTCTTCGACGAGGTGTGTCTCTGCGAATCGCTCAACAACCGCCTCTGGATCATCAGCAATATCGTCAATCGATGGCTGAGGCGCCTGGTGGATATGGTCAGCCTGTTGTCCCGCCGTTTCTTCGCACTCACTTGTGGTGACGGTATCGAGTATGGTGTCAATCGAGTACGTACCGTCAGTATCGTACACGACCGGGTTGCCTTCCTCAGGGAGAATGACGATAACGTACGACGTGGGGGTATAATCTGGGACGGGGAGTTCGGCTTCGGGGACGAATGGCTTCTTGATACGCACCCAGTCGCCCTCGAACGCCGATTTCGTCTCGTAGATGTGTTGCTCACCGTGCTCGTATACGACGTACTCGTCGGCAGCGTGGTCGTAGCTGTAGATGGCCGGAACACGATCTTTCGAGAGTTTTTCAAGTGATGGGAGGCGGATGTGTTCCGTCTCGCTGGCATCACGGAGGACGATCTCGTCGCCATCACGCTGCCAGATATTCTGGGTCCCGTTCTCGTCGTCGGTCGCCGGTCGCACGGCCGTCACTCCACCTTCTTCGGTCGCTCCACCGTTGAACGTGAGATTCGAGTCAGTCGTGTAGAACCGCGTCTCACCATTCTGGAGGGTACGGACGGGTGATGTGAGAATGCCGTCAACGCGCTTGGCCCACTCAGTTTCCTTGTTTCCTGGGCGAACGACAAACAGCGGGATGTCCCCTGTTTCTTGGGCTTTCCGGAGGTTCGTGAGCACCTTTGCGGGATTCTCGGGTGTCGTCGTTTCGACTTCGATGGCGAATCGGTCGGCAACGTCGGGGTGGCTCGCCCTCGCGTCGGGTTTCTCACTGCCATCCTGTGCGAGGATCGAGACCGTGAAGCCGAGTGTGGTAAGCTCTTCTTCGATCTGGCGGAGTGCTGCGTCGTGGGCACTCCCCCCAGCGGCCTGCACGCCACCAGTATCGGGTTTCGCGACTTCTTCGCCGGCGTCAGTGAGTCGGATGCGAAGTTCATCGGTGTCGATATCGACGGTCGTATCGAGGTATCGTGACCGTTCTCGGATTTCGGCGAGTGCATCATACGATGGCGGTTCGGCGTCGACGTCGTCGAAGAGCCGTCTGAGTTCGTCGTCAACCGCTTCGACAGCCACCCAACCATTCTCCTCACGGCATCCTTCTCGAAGCTGGAGGCTTCGAACCACGGTCGCGAGCGCAACATCTAGGTCGGCGCTTTCGATGCTGAGCACCTCGTCTAACTCCGCCGGTGCGCTCGTTGTCGATGCGGATGAGCTTGCTGGAACCCCGTAGTCATCACTAGCTTCCTCGTGCATCGAGGCGAGCGTTTCAGTGAACCGCTCCTCCTCGTGATCTGTCAGCGGGTGCTCACTCTCGGGATGGCCCGGTGGGATTTCGAGTGGTTTGAGGCTGAACGGATACGGCCCGGTTTCCCCGAACGCCGGACTCGGTACGCTGCCGATCCACTCCCCACGGGGCAACGACCGAATCCGGTTGGCGAAATCTGTCGGATCCATATCCTCGTGGGCCATCCCCCGCGCCAGTTCGCGGTCGACGTTGATTTTGCTGACGAGTGAGGTTCCGATGTTATTCAGGGCGTTCAGGTAGATTTTCCGTCCGCCTTCCGCTTCCAGTTGCTCGGGGAACTGCATTGACAGGCCCACAGAAAGCCGGAAGCCCCGCCCCTTCTCGAGGAGGTCGTTCATAATATCGGAGACCACGACTGAGGCTGCTTCGTCGACGAGCAGATTCACGACGTAGTCATCAGAGTACTGTGTGAGGTCGCGCTTGCGATCTTTGAGCGCGTCGTCGAGATGGGTCAGAATCAGGCCCGTCATAATCCGGGCGGCATCGTCACGAAGGTCACCGAGATCGAACAGGATGACCTGATTCTCGTCGAGTACTCCTCGGAAATCGAACTGCCGCTGGGTATTGTTGAAAATGCGGCGCAGGTGTGGATCCTGCGAGATGTAGTTGAGACGGTGTGTGACGCCACCCATCACGTTGTCGAAAGTGGTCGAATCGTGCTGGAGTTGTCGCCGGATCATTCTGGCGACCTCCTCATCACTCGATTGCGGCGCCTCTGCGAGATTCGGCTGTGGCGGGCCGGCTTCCCACAGCTGGTCGATGACGTGTTCCAGCTGTCGGTGGGCGAAGTAGTCGGCCGACTCTCGGTACTGGCCGTTTTCGCGGCCGTATTCCTCGTCGAACAGCGCCGTGATGAGCGTCTTGATGAGGGTTGGGGCGACGGTTGCCCGCTTGTATCGGTCCGCGTCCATAACGAGCTTGAGGATCTCCTCGTAGTGGTCGGCTTTCCGCCGGACTGCGTCCTCACGCCGGCGACCACTCTCTAGTGAGGGTTCGAGATCGAAAAACGAGAACCCGGGGAGGATGTCCGGGATCGGGAAGTGAACGACGTTCTGCTTGAGGTCGGTCATCCCGAATCGGCGCGCGTGAGCCCGCATATAATTCTGGGCCATCTCATCGTTCTTCGGGACGATGAGGATTGTCGGCCCCTCTGTGGTATTGTACAGCGACAGCAGGTCGTTGAGGAACGACTTCGACTTGCCTGAACCGGTGGTCCCGAACCGCCCGTAATGCATCGGCAGTAGTCGGGGCGGAATACGTGTCGGGACATCTTCAGGGTCACCGGTGTCGTCGAGAGCGTAGCCGATAGCCATCCCCTCACGAAACTCATCCATCAGATCCTGGTGAGGCCGGGCGAGCGGATTCCGGCTCTGTTGTTCCGCACGCGTTCCTCGTGCTCCTTCTACGGAGAGTTGCTCCGAGGAGGGAACGATCAAGAAGTTCGCGAGTTCTCGGCCACTCAGTATGAACTCCGGACGGGTCTTCCCTCGACCGGTCGTGATCTCGCGGTCCAAGAGTCGGTGCAGCGCGGCTCGTGCGTGCTGTTCTTTCTTAGCCTCCCGGAACCCCTGATCGCGTATCCGCTCCGCTTCGACCTCGTAGTACGGCCCATCGAGTGTATCGAAGACTGACCCGAGTGACTGTAGCCGCTTGTCGAGCGTCTCACGGCCGTCGTCACTGACTGGAACGCCGACGGCCCGAATATTCGCGGCGAACGATCGCTTTGGATTTTTCGCCTCGATGGCTCCGACGCGCTTTGCTTGTGTGCCACTCAATTCCTCCTGGCTTCGGCGGTCAGACCCATCGCCAGATTCGAAGATTGGTCCGAGAATTCGTTGTGCCCAGGTATCCCGCCCGTCGGTGATGTCTTCCTTGCGAAGTTCGGCATCGCCCTGCCAACTTGCCCGTCGTCGGAAGACGACCTGAAACGCCAATGGCGCACTGGCCTCAGTTAGATCATCGACGAGCGATGCGAGCGCACCACCAGGCTGGCCGACAGCCTCGGGACTCTCGTCTGCTTCGTCGCCTGTAAACGGCGCGAGTGAGGTCATCCAGTCTTGTTTCCGAGTCACCGAGCCTTGCCATCGGACCCCGAGTGGGGAGACAGTATTAGTCGCTGGCCGGGCGAGTATCGTCCCCTCCGATGTTACCGTTGGTTTGGCAAGCGTCGTGAGTGGCTCATCCTCGGGAATCGCATCTGGTGGGGCGAGATCGAGGGCAGTATCGCCGATCTCGATGAAGTGGTCGGCAGACAGATCGCCGACCGTTCCTCCATCCGCGACTGATTCGGCGTCCCCTGACCCCGCTCGATCGTTGTCGTCAGCCTCGAGCTCGTATCGCTCATCAGGGCCGAACTCGTACGTGAGCTCACCTGACTCATAGTGCTCGACGAATGTCTCGCGGTCGAATTCGACAGGCTGCACGAGTCGGGATGTGATGTCGATCTCGGTACGCTCGATGTCGAACGTCTCGGGATAGATCGACCGGAGCCGTTTCTCAAGGGTATCCAGATGATCGTCGGCACCGTAGTAGAATTCGACGGGGTGGTCTGCACCCTCACTGAGCGCGAGAAATTCGAATCGGAGGGGTGTCTCGCTATATAACGGATTGAGCTTGTCAGTTAGCCCTGGCGAGTCCGTTGTGGTCAGTTTGTGAAGGCTCTCCAGTGCCTGCGGCAGACGCTCCGGAGCGATCTGTTCGGAGGTTGGCGTCACGCGAAGATAGTCACGAATCATCGTTGCTCACCTCCCGCTGCGCCCCCATCGGTCTCCGCTGGCGTCCGCTCGGACGGAGGTTCGTCGCTGCCGGTCACTCGAGCTTCAAGATCATCCTGGAACGTCTGGGCATCCGGATTCATAGCGTCACTACCAGTACCGGGGAGCGAGGATCGCCGTTGCTCCGTTGGCTCGAAGTCGATGACCTGCTTCTCCTTGGGCATCGCTTTGACTTGGATCCCACGCCATTCGCCGTCGACGCCCACCAGTGCCTCGGAGAAGCCGGCGTCCTCGTTGCCCGGCACGGCGTCCTGGACGAACCGCATCTGCGCGTAGTTCAACCCAAACTCGTCGGCCCACTCCTCGTCCATCCCGTCGAGACGGTGGAACTGCTTGACCGCACACTGGTCCAGAATCGCCTCGCTCTCGGCGTGCTCGAAGAACTCGTCGACGGTCTGGGTGACCAGCCGAATCGAGAGATCGTGGTGCCGGTGATGGCGGAACACCGTCTCGAGGAACGCTAGGCTCGCGGCGTCCTGTATAATGTACCGCGCCTCGTCGATGTAGAACACGACCTCCTTCTCCGAGACTTTCGCCCGCTCGTAGACCAACGAGATCAGGAGCTGCATAGTCAGTGCCGTACTGCTATCGACGCTGCCCTCCTGCTGAGCGAGGTCGAGGTAAATGACCTTCTCGTCGCGAATGTCGAAGTCGGACTCTTGGCCGAGGTTGCTGTGCCGACCGTCGTCCTCGAAGGGGCGGAGCTGATTGAGCAGCCACGTCGCGTCCTCCTTGATCTTCCCTGCCTCCTCGTCGGACCGGACGACGAACTCCTCGGGGTCGTCGACCATATCCTCGAAGACGTCCATCATCTCGCGGATGGTCGGATTCGGATTGCTGTGCGTGGAGATGTCGTCGATGATGCCCTGGCGCTTGTACGCCCGCTTGAGCCCGAGTTCGAGCGTCGTCCGCCGATCACCCAGCGAGATCCCCCGCAGCGCGAAGAAGTTGGTGAGGAAGCTCATCGCGTCATCGAGCTTCTCGTTAAACGGGCTTGCGTCCTCACCCATCGCCCGCTGGACGTGCTCCGGCGTCTCCCGGATCTCCAAGGGGTTCAGCCCGAGTGTCCCGCCGACCGTGATCCGTTTGGCGTCGAGGGCTTCCGAGACACCGGCCCAGTTGTTGAGCGGTTCGAGGATGATGCCGATGCGGTCCTTGCTCTGTTCGATGGAGCGGATGAAGTTCTGCTTGGAACTGAACGACTTCCCCGAGCCCGTGTCGCCGACGGTGAACATCGCGTACCCGTTGTCTCGGGCGAACGGGTCGATGACCACAGGACTCTGGTTGTCCTTGTGAATCCCGAACTCGACGCCGCCCTCCTCGAGGATCGTCGCGTTGTGCGGCGAGGAGAGTAATGCGCCGACGGCGCCGCCGAGTGCGATTGACGTGCGGCCGAACTCGTTGTCGCCGATGGGCGCGGCGGACTGAAGAGCGAGGTCCTGCCGACAGATTGCAGTCTTCGGCGTGAGGTTCGCCGGGTCGTCACGAAGCGCACTCTTGACCTTCTGGACGGCGTCTCTGAGATCGTCTTTCTCGTCGGCCCGAACGGTGATGAACATCCCCTGGTCGAAAACGCTCGCGCCGTTCTCGACAGCTGTGTACGTCGCTGCGGCCTCGTTGGCCCGCTCTTGGAGGTAGGCACTCCGGACGCTCTGTTCCAGGTCGGCATCCACTTGGAGGTCATCGGCGATGTCCTGCAGTTCGTTCCGGGCCCGCTCCTGGTTTTTCGGCGTGATGTGGGCCGTCAGGTCGAACTGCACGTCGGTCATCTCGAAGAGATCGCTGAGGTAGCCGTCGTTGGGGTAGTCCGGGTAGTCGGCGATGTACAGTGTCGTCGTCCACTGCTCGCCGACTCGGGCGGCTCGCGTTTCCCACTCGGCGGCAGCCGGCGCGGTCACCGTCTTGTGTGACTCGGCGATGTCGTCGAGGAGCTGGCGTTCGGCCTCGCCCTGTTCGAGTGTCTCTTCGTCGAGTACGTCGGAGAACTCGACTTCTTCCGTGTCGTCTTCGGTGTACCAGTCCCAGAGGAGTTTCCCACCGATACCGAGCAGGACGACGATGAGGAGATAGAGCGCCGCACCCTCCGTAGAGGTCGGACTGGAGAGCCATCTGACGAGCTGGCTGCCCACGCCGCCCCCTGCTTGGAGGATCGCGCTACGCATCGAACGCATCCTCCCGGCGCGAGTGGCCGATGATTGGTTGTTCGCGAACGATACGCTCTGCCTCGTCGTAGTCGTGTTCGCGACCGTTCCAGAAGTCCATATTCAGGACGAACAGTTCGACCGTGCTGAGTCGCCGTGCGGACCATCCGGACGCCTGCTGGATGAACTCGGATCGCACGTCGTTAACCCGACTGTCGAGCTTCTCGAACATCTGAGCGCGACGTTCGACGTCGGTGAGGTCCTCGCGACGGGTGACGAACGGGTTGAACAGGAAGCCGATGACGGGGAATTGGGTGAGCTTCTCGGCGGGCGTACCCTCGTCGCGGAAGCGGTCGTAGACCTCCAGCGGGGTGACCTCGACGCCGATGTAGTATCGCACCTGCTGGATGCCGCGCTCTCGCATCTCTTTCGGCCGTGTCTCCCTGTACTCCTCAAGAAGCTCCCGGAGGATCGGATTCTCCGTGACGTCTTCGTCGTTGAGGCGGTCTTCGATGTTCTCCGTAATCTGCTCGACCGGGAAGGAACGGGTTGTGGCGTGGAGTTTGAGCTTCGAGTCCAGCTCTTTGTTGGCGAACTCTTCGCCAGCATCCTGGAGCTGTGCCCAGTCGTCGGACATCGCGAAATCCATATTGCCGGGGTCGATCTCGATAAACGCCTCCATCGCGCCGTCTTCACGCTGGATGGCACCAGCGCCCGGCCACGCCCGCTTGATGTTCGTGAGATCCTGCGTTCGCTCGTCGGGCTTGAACGGCGTGTAGTTCGCGAGTCCGCCTTCGTTGCGCTCTGACTCGTTGGTACTCGTGTCGGCGTCGGCGGGCGCACTGAATGTAACCTGAGGCCGTTTGAGGTACCGATAGATGTCTTTGGTCCACGTCCAGGCGTTCAGGTGGGTTGGTGAGACGTAGATGACGGCGACGCCAAAGCCAAGCCCGCCAGCGACGAACGGGAGGGCCAGTGATTCGATCCCGGTGAGGCCAGCGATAAACAGCCCAATAATGGGGAAGGCGATGAGCATACCGACGTCCCCTTCCTCGATATTGAGATACGGGATGCGACTCTCCTCGCCGAACTGATCCATGATGCGCCGTGCGGCCGCGTCTTGATCTGCTGACATTGTTAGTGGATTCCTCGATCAAACTCCATCCCACGGTCGTCACTCGCCGATTCTGCTGTCGCTCCACCTGGGTCATTCTCTGTTCGACGGTACGACGGCGTGCCGCCATCGTCTCCTCTATGCTCACCGCGGGCAGCCGCCTTTTGGGCGACGGCGTGGCCAGCGGCGGCTTTCGGCCCCCACCGAGCGGCGGTCGTCGCGACGCCGGCGCCACCGACGTAGGCTCCAGCGGCGACACCGCCGACAAGTGCTGCGCCTTTCGTTGCACCGCCGACGACTTTGGCCGTCAACGGGGTCGCGTATTTGAACGTCTTCCAGGTGATATAGAGAGCAACCAGCGGGAGGGACGCAGCAACGAGATATTTGAGGAACGCTGTTCCTGGTGTGAGCGTCCCACCGCCGTAGATTAGATCATAGCCCTTGAAGACCATCGCCGCCGGCAATGGCAGGACAGCCAAGGGCACAAATCGCTTGGCAAAGCCCAATGCGATATCAGACACAACAGGAATATTCCCATATCCGAGAGCGATTGCGATTGGCATTCCGTAGAGATACACGTAGAGGAGAATCTCACGGATGTAGAACAGCGCCTGCAATGCCCACATCGAAATCCCTCCGAGTAGGGCGAATAGAAGAGATAATCCTGGATTCGTTAGAGACACGGTGAGGAAGCCCAACATAGCGTTCCGAAGCGAAGCCATACTCGGCATCAGTGCGATTGAAAACCCGTCCACGATATAGAGAGCGAGTACACCGATCCAATACCAGACGATAATCAGGAAGGCACCCACCCACGCCGTTTTCTTCGTCTTCTTCGCCTCATAGGCACTTCCGATGTTGAATATCCGGATTGTATGCCGGCCTTGGACGCTCATTACGAGCAGCAGTAATGCGATGAGCATAATTTCGCCGCCGACGAGGGAATCTTGAATTGTGGTCCAGGGTGCGTTCGATGGTTCGCCAAAAACGAATGCGCCATCTGTTTGAGGTGTAGGAGTTCCGAATAATTCCTCGGTGAGCGTATTATAGCCGGTCGTCAGGTCATCCATAAAGAGGCCAATAATCCAGTCAACAACGCTCTTGAACCCCTCTAAGACGACATCAATGAGATCAACCATACATCAAGCCTCGCTAATTGTGACCTCGCAATTCTGCATCTCGTCAGAGCCAGTGTACTCCACGTCGTAGGATTTCGTGACTTGTTGGCCTGCAGTCCGAGTCTCCAATACGACAGTAAACTGACCGCTATTTCCATCAGTTGAACAACCCATACCGTCCTCCCCGATTTCCGAGCCAAACGGGAACGAGTTGCTGAAGATGTCTACTGTCTCACCTGCACCGACTACGACACGTTCCTTTTCGTATATCCCACTTCCACGGGGATCATCGACAGGATTGGGAACATCCCCGGTAAATCGGAGTTCAACTACTGCTTCCGGACCACTCCCGGTATTCTCCACGGTGACGAATGCTTCCCCATTCTTTTTCGAATCCGTTTGGCTTTCGTCATAGACTTCGTCCCATGGTTTATCCGGGTTATTCCGATAGAGCCCAACATCTCGTATCACCAATTCCGGCTGGATAGCGAGCGAGGTTTCTGCGACAGTCTCCTCACCCTTCAGTGCGAGTACGCGATACTCACCGGGTGCATACGCGGTGCCGATCTCGAGTGAGACCTGCTGAGCACCTGCGGCTACGTTACGCTTCCCGAATAACTCGCCGTTCGGTTGGATGAGGTTGACTTGGTTGACGTCGGCCTCTTCGGAGAGTTCGACGACGAGTGTTGTTCCCTCGACAGCGATACGGGTGAGTGGGCCGTTGCCATCTGGAGAGGTCGTTCCGTCACCAGGTGTTCCAGAGCCGCCATTGTCGTTCAGACAGCCAGCGACGCTTACGAGGGCGGCACCTGCGACTGTTCGGAGGGCGGCTCGCCGACTGATGTGTGGGTGGTTTCTAGTCATAGACTATGGGTTCCATTGGAAGATATCTTCTGGACCGAGCATTCGGAGGAGCCGCTTGCCTGCGTAGAACATCACAAGAAACGGGATGAGCTGCCAGCTGACCTCGAAAATGAACGCGAACCAACCGTCGATGGTGCCGAGCGGATGCCACCGAGCAGTTGCCGTCGCACTCACATACGCGGGGTCGTGCCCGAGCCACGAGCCTGGGTGGTACCGAGCCGTGTAGATCCCCGGCTCGTCGATCGTCACGATCGCTACCCCTGAAGCGTTGGTTTCGACGCGCTGATCTGCGATGGAGATGTAGCCGTTACGAGTGTTCCCGCCGATTGGATATTGTCGGTCGGGATCGCTGAGAATGATTGGTGCGCCGGTCTCGCTGTCCCGGAGTTCGATGCGGAGTGTGGCTTGGCTTTCGTTCTGCCGAAGGATCTCAACAGTCAGAGTACTGCGGCGGAGCTGTCGCTCAGAGCCAGGGTCAGGCGCCACAATCGAGGCGTTCACCCCACGGACGATCCCCGCTACCTGGAGCGCATCGCGGTCGACTGTCTCGGTGCGGACAGCGAGGCCATCCGTCGTCGTGTACAACTGGTTGACGATATCGGTGTTGATGTTCTCGCCGAGAGTTTCGTCCGGAGACGGTCGATCATTGCCCCAAGTGTCGATAATCTCTGGGCCATCGCGAACTGGTTCAGCCCGCGGCCCGATCCGCGAGGGATAGGCGTGAACGTACACCGGAATCGCATCCGACTGAACGGTCGCACTAGCAGTCCGATTCGACCGAACGAGCGTATCCCAGTTGGTGTTCCGAGCGGTGTAGAACCGCCAGACGCCACGGACCCGTGCCTCACCGTCCTCCGTGAGCGTGTACCCCTGCCACGGCCGCGACTGGAAGATGGCCACGCCGGCGTCACCGTTCGGATACTCGGCGTAGTAGGGGGACGCCGAGAGGTCGTAGATCTCGACGGCGATCGAATCGGAGACGTCCCGTGTTTCCGTCCGATAGGTAACGTCGATGTCCGTCCGGTCACCCAGGTCGGTCCTGACGGTTTTTTTCAGCCGGACGCGTATCTTCGCTTCCAGCGTGAGATTTGCACTCCAGTCGTCCTCAATCTGGTAGTCGAGGGCCGGCGTATGGGCTCCGTCACGCTCGGCGATGGTCTCGCTGTCCGTCTTTAAGCGGACGTCTTCGATTTCGTGCTCCGTGAGCGACCACGAGATCGTCGTGTTGCTGGAGGAGCTCCCGTTAGGAACGCGAACGCGGTAATCAACGAACCCGCGCAGCGTCCCATTCGGTGCGATGTATAGTGGGGTTTCACCGGACTCGAGGTGGCCACGAGTAGAGGGCTGGACCGCGAAGATCGTTGCGTGAGCATCCTCGATGAAGACGCCGTCCTCGAGGTCTGCGTGCGGTGGATGCACGGACGTATCCGGGCCGCCGGCGTCGAGGTCCTCGAAGTCGTTCCGCGTCCACGTCGCCGCTGTCGCGGGCGGCCGTTTGAACGTAATATCCGTCCCATTCGCGACCTGATGGATGGCAGAGCGATTCTCCCCGTACCGCTGGCGGTACTCCTCCTGGCTGATGTAGGTGTCCGAATCGCGGGACCACAGCGTTGTCGACTCGTTTTCCGTGAGTCCATTCCCCTCCGTGCCCGGTCGCGGTGGGTCAGCGGCGACGATACCCGTGACTAGACTGGTCAGGAGCAAACTGACCGTCAGTACGGGGAGGGTTTGCTGCTTCATTGAGCTTGCACCGAGACCTGTGGGAGGGTCACCAGGGGGCCAGGTTGACGCATTGTGCCAGTGGAAGGCTCATCGTAGAGCCAGCGACCGTATACAGGGGGCCTAAGACAACGAGGACGACCGCGGATTTCATCGCCGACCGCTTGTGCCGTTTGAGCCCCTTCTTCTGCTCCGGATTCAGCGTAAACATCTCGATGAGCGAATCCGCTTGCCACACGATGGCGAGGCCGACGATCCCCAGCGCGGTCGTTAGCTGGAAGAACCCTTCAATCATACTCGGGAGATTATCGGCACTACAGACGGCGTTACTCTGCGCAGCGGCCGGTTGGACGGCAACTAGGCACAGGATGATGACGGTGAACGCCGCCTGCCGGGGGATCGCACCGGTCAGTAGTGACCAGGTGTCGGTACTATGATCCGGGTTGGAGGGAGGCTGCTCACGTGACATACGGGTTACTCATCAGCACCGTTACCAGCCGGTCGTTGGGACTGTTGGTTCTCTACGAGTGACTGGAGATCGGCAAAGCGGTTGGTATTCTCAGCAATCTCGTCGAACGTGTATCCCTGCTCGCGGGCCCGTTCGAGAAGCGTCCGGAGTTCGTCGGGGTCGACACCGCGAACGGTCATCTCTTCGTGGAGGGCCCGGCGGTAGAGGGCGGAAGCGTTGATGTGGTCGTGCCACGTCAAGTACAGGTCGTCGACCTCTTCGATCGTGACCGATCTGGTGATCATAGTTGTGGGAATTCGAATGCACCCATCCTGTATTGGTGCACACCGGCTGCTATTCAGGGGAGGTTGAAAGTGGCAGTCGGTAGTTAATGCCGATTAAATCGAGATAATCCCAATTTATATCGAAATCTGGTGGGGAATACAGCAGCCAACGGGGAAAAAATGTATTCCATCCATTCCGTACTGCGCTGACTACGTTGAATGCTCCGGGACAGTTGGCACTACGGTAGTTGTGGATCGACAGCGTACGGGGTCAGGTTCGGTCGTTATCACGCGGTGGGCGGGATGAGAGTTGGTCGAACCGGTCTTGAACGGGTTGTTCGCGAGTTGCAGGTCGATCCGGTTCGTACGTGACCTGAGTGAGCACACCGCCAGTCACGTCGATCGTAAGGGGGGTGTCGGCGTGTCGGGCCGCGGCGGGCAGCGGGTTCGCCTTAATGATACTGTTACCGACTTCCGCGCCATCTTGCTCGAAGGACACGGTGGCAAGCTCGTCGGAGCTGGGTAAGTGTAACTGCGACATTAGCGCTTATGACATCAAAAACACTCCGGAACATCGAAGCACTAATATCGCGTGTGATCCGATCCTCCGGCCCGCTTCAGTTTCGGGACCGATGGTGGTCGTGTAACCAAACCTTCAGGACGGAGCCAGCCGTTACTCCGCGTGAGATGCCGATTGACGATGTAGAGAACGTCCTCGAAGAACTCGCGGGGCTCCCCGGTTTCCACCATCCGACCGTCTCGCCCGACGGGTCGACCGTCGCCGTCTATTACGACGGCTCCGGCTGCAACGAACTCCATCTTATCGACATCGCGACCGGCAATAGAGAGCGCGTCACCGACGGCGAGGTGCCGCGCAACGCCCGCTGGTATCTGAAATGGGGAACGAGCAACGAGGTGTTCTTCCATATGGACGAGGGTGGCAACGAACAGAACGACATTCACGTCGTCGACCGCGATGGGACCGTCGACCCCGTCGTCGAACAGGACGGGCAGAACGTCCTCCAAGCGGTGAGCGACGACGGCCGCGTCCTCTACTTCGGGTCCTCGCGTGACGGCCAAATGAACGTCTATCGCCACGATCGCGACACCGAAGAGACGACGAAACTCACCAACTACGAGCGTGCTGCTACGAGCGCGACGCTCTCACCCGACGAGGAGCGTGTCGCCTTCGCAACCAACGAGGCGGACGACTTCGAGAATCAAGACGTGTACGTGATGGATGCCGACGGGTCGAACCCCCGGAACTTGGAGATCGGCGAGACGGGTGCGGAGGCCTCACCCGTCGACTTCTCGCCCGACGGCTCGGCGCTGCTCGTCTCCGACAACTCCACCAACTTCGGTCGCGCCGGCGTCTACGACTTCGAGACGGGGGACGTGACGTGGTACGGATCCGATTCGGAGGAATCACCGGTCGCCTTCCTCGCCGACGGCGAGCGGTTTCTCGTCCACCGAACGCGCGACGCGGCGGTCGTCCCGGTCGTCTACAACCTGGACGGCAGCTCGCGCGAACTCGACCTCTCTGAAGGCTTCGCAACGTTCTCCGCGCGGGGGACGACACAGATCGACGACGACCGCCTGCTCGTCAGTCACACCACGCCAAGCACGCGGCCGGATCTGCTCGTGTACGAGCTGACCGACGACACGACGGACACGCTGCTAGCCGCGGACTATGGCCCGTTCTCGCCGGATGATTTCACCGACGCCGATTTCTTTACCTTCGAATCCAACGGCGTCCCCGAGACGCGACAGGCCGCCATCGAATATGCCCCCTACGACACACTAGAGATCGAGGGGTTGCTATACGACTCGGGCGAGCGGCCGTCGCCGCTCATCGTCAACCCACACGGTGGCCCGCGTGCGGCCGACTACCGCAGGTTTGATCTCTATACCCAGTTCCTGGTCTCGCGCGGCTTCTCCGTCCTGCAGGTCAATTATCGTGGGTCGACGGGCCGCGGCCGCGAGTTCGTCGAGGAACTTTACGACGACTGGGGTGGTGCCGAACAGGGCGACGTAGCCGTCGGTACGGAACACGCGCTCGCCGAGAACGACTTCCTTGATCCCGACCGGGTGGTCGTCTTCGGCGGCTCCTACGGTGGCTATTCGGCCTACTGGCAGACCGTCCAGTACCCGGACCTCTACGCCGCCGGCATCGCGTGGATCGGGCTGACTGACCTCGAACGAATGTACGAAACGACGATGCCACATTTCCGCACCGAATTGATGGAGAAGAACCTCGGAACACCCGAGGAGAATCCTGAACTGTATCGGGAACGCTCGCCTGTCGAGTACGCTGAGAACCTCGAGTGTCCGCTGTTGTTGGTCCACGGCGTCAACGACCGCCGCGTTCCGGTGGAGCAGGCGCGGCTCTATGACGATCGCCTCCAGGAGTTGGGCTACGAACGCGGTGACGCGGGCGACTACGAGTTCGTCGAACTCGGCGAGGAGGGCCACGCTTCCTCCGATATCGACCAGAAGATTCGCCTGTTCAGGATCCTTGATAATTTCCTTGAGCGACGCGTCGGGACGGCGGGGACAGCCACTGGGAACGGCTAACTAACGATTCTCGGCCGGAATCGGCATCCAACGTAATCGTATCTACGGCCACTCCGGATTAGATACGTCGACAACGGCCAAACCAACGCTTATCGGATCACCTGTCTCCACTATGCGGGATGTGAGCCGCCCTGTACATCGAGATAACTGCTGACGGGATCAACCGCTGTCAGGCCTCCGAGCAGCGGCAACCCTTCGACCAGTAGTGACCGTCGCACCACCCCACGACAGAGTAAACCTCACAGTTGAGCCCCTGAGTGACGGGTCCATCAGCGCCCGCTATCTCTGAACCTGCTGTATCTTGGATCGCTTCGATGCGTCCCGCCGGCTGCAAACCGTCGTGATGGGAACCCTGTAATTAGTTCTGTAAGTTGTTCGGAGCTGCTACGTCTTAACCAACAGACACCAATTATGCCGATCGGTTGTTGGTTAAATTTCCGACAACATATCGACTGCTGGGTTAGCTACTCGATTTCGATGACCTCACCGTCCCCGTCTTGGAGCCGTTCCCGGATTTCAGCCAACAATTCCTGGCCCTCGTCGTAGAACTCACGGCCGTCCTCGAGCGACTCCTCATCCGCATCGAACTGGTCGATGATCTCCTCGACGCGATCCATCCGCCGTTTGATATCGGGGTCCTTCGCCATCTCAGAGCACTCCCAACCAGAGGGCAGTAATGAGCAACAACAGCAGGAGGAGGACAGCAATCGCGGCCTTGTAGTAGATCGGCGGAAGGCCCTCGGAAGCCGTCGCTTCTTCAACCGCCTCGGCCAGTTCCTGTTCGTGTTCGTGCTCCTGCTCGAAGGTCTCGTAGGCGGCCTCCAACTGTTGCTCCAGCGGCTCAATCTCGCTGGCGAGGAAGTCAGTCCGCGACTTCGCGATGTACTCGCCGGCGGCGGTCGGCGTGATCGCGGCTATGTCCGCCACCCGATCCGCGATCAGTCGGTCGTCAGTATGGCCGATGGCAGTCACGACCGGCGTGTTCGCGGTGAAGATCGCTTCCGCGACCCGTTCGGTATTGAATGCTTGGAGGTTCGAATCGCTCCCGCCACCGCGGCCGACGATGATCGCATCGACGTCCTCTGACCGGTCCAGATGGTGAATCCCGTTCGCGATGGACTTCGGTGCCTCCGACCCCTGGACGGTCGCATCCTTCACTAGGATGTCGACGGTAGGGTCCTGCTCGTGGATCGCGCTCTGGATGTCGTAGCGAGCGTCGCCCCGGAGTGAGGTCACGACACCGACCCGTTCCGGAAACGCCGGCGGACGTTGTTTCTGCTCGTCGTCGAACCAGCCACGTTCTTCGAGTTCGCTTCGTAGCCGCTCGACGGCGGCCGCTTGGTCGCCGTCGCCGACGACGATCACCTCCCACGGCTTGAGGTCGATTTTCCCACCCTCAGTCCAGTAGTCGATATCGCCTTCGAGGATGACCTCAGTTCCGTCCTCAAGGTCGGCATCCACCTTCCGATAGCGGTTCGCCCAGATCATACAGGAAAGCTCGGCGTTGCCGTCAGTGAGGGTGAAATAGAGCGCCGTACTGTTCTGATGGAGATCCGTGACCTCGCCAATACAGCCGACACCGTCGAGGGCAGGCGCGTCCTCAATGACCGACGCAATCCGGTCGTTCAGTTGGGATACACTAAGGACCTCTCCAGTCTCAGGCTCGACCGCCTGCCGGTCAGTATTCGGTGCCTCAGCCATACACGTCTGGTAACCTTTGAACAAGAACCTCAAAAAGCTACGTCCGAGTGACGGGTCTGCTGTGATTCCTCGGTCTACAGGTCGCGAGGCTGGACCGTCTTTCGGTCGGTGGCCTCAGCCCGCTCTGCGGCGTCGTTGAGCAGTTCGGCGACCTCCTCATCGAGGGCATCGTAGAAATCTGCCGAGACGCTGTGCTCCGAGAGTGCGTCCTTCACGGCTACTTTGACGGTTAGGTCAGACATTTCGTCCACGATTTCTGATGATGAGTATATAAATTCTCCACAGATATCTGGGTAGTAGGAGCTTATATAGGGAGATTTCGTCCAGTATTCGTGGAGGTACTCAGAGGAACACGAAATCACCGAGAATGACCACCGCTGATAGAAGAATCATCAGTCTGTCCAACTGGACCCCAGCACGGAGCATATGTTCTCGGGGCATAGTTCCGGTCCCGAATGCAATGGCGCTCGGAGGCGTTGCAACTGGGACTACGAATCAAAAACTCGCAGTGACAGCGCCCGTCATTGCCAAGAAGACAGCTGCACCCTTGCCTGTCGTATTCAGAACGGTCGCGTACCGGGGACCAATGGTGATGGGGATCGACGCAAATGTCCCGACTGCAGCTGTATTCGAGCGAGTTCGCTAAGGAACACTATGATGCTAATCACCACAAGAACGAGACAGGGAAAGATACACCGGTAGGACTACGAAAGTGAGTTCTGCGAGCCACTGTGTCGCGTCAGTCGCTGCCAAGCCATCTGCGAGTGCAAGTCCACCCCCGAGGAGCACCAAGGTACCCCCATCGATTTGCAAGACGTCGTCCCACTTGAGCGCGTCTGTGGCTAGCAACGCCGGTACTGCTCGAGTTCCACGAACACGTAAAACAGTACATCCCTGTGTGTGGCACCAACAAAACTTCCGGCAATATAGAAAGGGTACTGTTCAAATAAGACTGATTCGGAGAAAGATACCTCGAAAGCCTCGACTCGCTTATTTGAACACTTCCATATAAAGGATTAATCATCCCGGCTCTTGCCTTCCGTCTTGAGAGGGTTGTACTGGTCCCCCTTCGAGAGGTACCTGCGGATAGTCCACTTCGTTCGCGGATTATCGACGAACTCGGAGTAGCGCTCGTGGGTCTCGCTCGATCCGACCGGGCTGTGCTCGCGAGCCATGTCGTATATAACGCGCTGTTGAGGGTTGAATACATCGAGGTTCTTCTGTCGGATCTGTGCCCGGCATCTATGACGACACATAGGACCTCGGTGATTCGCGCGTGGTTATTGCGGTCAGCCGTGCCGGCAACCGCGTTCCCGATGGGTTGACTATGGCTTCATCACCGCAAACTGAGCACACCGAACTGGTTTATGAGCCAGCGGCTTGACGACCGGAAGACTCGTACTCTCTTAGACATCCAGAAACCGATGATCTGGAACGTTAGATCGTCTCCACGGTGGACCAGGAGGGCTGTGTTGCCCTCGCTTGGCGCAGACCACTCGCGGACCTACTAAGATCACCTCTGATCGACCACGATGGCCAGCAGCCGCCCTTCGACGTCCCGGATGGTGTTGATGACACCGAGGGCGTCACCTATGACCGGATGGGTCCACTCGTGGGGCTGATACAGATACTCCTGTAAGGTCAGCCCACCCGCCATAGGAGCATCGACGTACTCCGCTTGACGGTCGGCAATGAGCGACTCACAAGTCTGTTCCGCCGTTTGGATCTGCTCGGTGGCCTCCTGAAGGCCGTCGAACGGGTGCTGGTTGATGTCCCGGCTTCGCACACGTTCGACTGAGGCCGCTACCTCCCGGATCCGGTCTTCGGCAGCCGAAAGCGACCGAAGTTCGGAGTCTATCTGCGACTCGAAGTCAGCCCGCTTGTGTGCAGCCGTGTCGCTCGCCTGAGCTAACGCCTGCTGGAGCGACGGATGGAGCACGTCGGTTGTATTGACTGCAGTCGCGAGATCCAGCCCCAGTTCGGCCGTAAGGTTCGTTTCCAGCGGCTCGTCGTACTCGGCCTCATAGTGGTCGACGCTCATTACCGTGTCCCGGTACAGATCCCGGACGGTGGCCGTCGAATCACCGGCCGGAACCGCGGGATCGTGGAGGAGAGGCCCCTGTACGGTCGCTCCGGCGTCGGCTGCATCCAACTCCCGTACCTCCGTGGCGAATCGCTCAAACGCAACCCGCTCAGAGGCGACGCGACGCTGTTCGCGCTCAGCGGTTTCGATTGCCTCCGGAATCCGGGTCAAATATCCAACGGCGGCAACGACCGGAACGCCGTTCCACCCCAGGGCCGAGAGGCTGACCAACAACGGGCCAGCCCAGATGAAAACCGCGGTAACGGCTACAGTTTTGGCTACGGACCACAGCGTCCCGGTCCGAAAGTTGTGCCATCGGAGTGAGGGATGAACCATCCGTACAGGCTTCGTATCACATTAATATAGCTCAGTAAGTACTAATAAATTCGGACGGGTATCGGCTGTACCCGTCGCTGTCGGTCAGTTTCGAGGTAAGGAGTCATACCCCCTTGAGAGTCATCCGTCTTGGGGACTGAGACTCGGAACAAGTTTCCAGCAACCTATTCTTATAAAAATCTGATGCAGGTAGGAGAACTAACCTCTACTTCTCCTGTTTCAATTCGGTCAAGCGCGCCTACATCGGGGTCAAATCTAAATGGCACGACATTATCGCTGTGCTGGTTGCAGATGAAAATCTGTTCGCCATCCGGGTGAATCGAGAAATTACGTGGCCACTCCCCACCGGTCGATCTGACGCCCGCCCGAGAGACATTCAGTGGTGATTCCCCCAATGCGAACCGCGTAATAGAGTTATGCCCTCTATTTGTGGCGAACACGTCCTTGCCGTCAGGGTGAACGTGAACGTCGGCAGCAATAGTCCCGGCAGGATCAGCGTCCTCTGGAAGCGTTGAGTGAGTGTCTCCTACGACTGGGGATCGAGGCTCGGAAAGGTCAAGAATTGTGAGGGCCGGACTAAGTTCGTTCAGAAGATAGCCAACGGGTTCGTCCGGATGGATCGCCAGGTGACGCGGCCCAACACCCGGACTACAGTCAATTGTTGCATTGCTGAGAGGGCGAAGCTGTTCCGCACTACGATCCAATTCGTAGACGACGACCTGGTCGGTGCCGAGATCAGGCACGTATATGAGCGAGTCTGTAACGAACCACGCTGAATGTGGGTGTGGGGCCGTCTGGCGGCCGTCGCGCGCGCCTGACCCCATATGTTCTTGTCTATCTAGTGGGCCATCAAATACGCCGTCGATACTTGTAGATAGTAGCGTCACGGAGCCACCAGCGTAGTGAGAGACGACAGCG
Organism: Halobellus ruber; assembly: GCF_014212355.1. Taxonomy (NCBI): domain Archaea; kingdom Methanobacteriati; phylum Methanobacteriota; class Halobacteria; order Halobacteriales; family Haloferacaceae; genus Halobellus; species Halobellus ruber. The sequence goes on along the minus strand of NZ_JACKXD010000007.1, from coordinate 60,292 downwards.
TACTCTCCACACGGACTGACCGCGATGTGGCATGGTCCGGCGTCTCCCGTTTCTGTGACATCAATCCGGTCAAGAGAGCCGTCTTCCTCTTCGATGCGATAACTGACCGCCGACCCATTTTCCCGTTCGTTCACGGCGACGAAGAACTCCTGTGTGGGGTGGATATCGAGGAATGAAGGGTTTTCCTCCCACGCAATATCACACAGTGTGATCGACTTATCCTCAATGCGGTACGTTGAAATTCCATCGCCTCCTTCCCGCGTGTACGAGCCTACGACGGCGAACTCAGATCCGCCCATCGTACGCTACAGGTCCCGCCAACTCCGATTGGGCTCCCAATCGAGTAACTCATTTGCCTTCGAATTGTCTATAATTGCTTCTTGACCAGCGAGTGGTTCCCGCACATCGGTCTCAGGGTAGAACGTATCGACGACCTCTTGGGTCATTGCGTCGGCCGTAGTGTCGTCTGCGACTGCCCAGAATACCTCGTGGCCGTCGTAATCCGCCTCGACCGCCTTCAGGGCGATTGACGCCGCATCCTCAATCGTGAGATAGGAGAACAGCACCTCCCGACCCGTTGCCGGATGTACGCTATGAAGTGCGTCAAGTGACCGGTCGGGTTCAACAAAATACTCACGCATCTCCTCATCTGTGGTCACCCACGGGTATCGCAGTGAGGAGATGGTGAGGTTGGTCGATGGTCGTCGGCCGAAGCCGTCTGCGGTGATCTCCATCGCGTGTTTGGCGATCCCATAAGGGTCGCCGGGCATACGCGGATGGGCTTCGTCAAGTGGAATGTACCGAACATCCACCGGACGGTCTTGATGCTCGCTTCCTATGGCGTTGATACTGGAAGCCAGACAGACCGACTCTAACCCGAGCGCGTCGGCCGCCTCAAGGATGTGTGCGGCTGACATAACGTTGCTCTGGTAAACCCTGAAATCGGGGTCACGATAGGGGTTTGGAATCGTTGCCATATGGATAACGGCGTCTATGTCCGCCTTCGCGAGCGCACCGTACGTCTCGCCGGCGTCGAGGAGGTCCGTAGTCACGTACTTGTCGGAGATTTCCTCCCGTCTTTTCCCTCGCGAGACGTTCACCGTCTCGTAGCTGTGTTTCCTGAGATGGTCGAGTACTGCCGAACCGATTTTTCCATTGCCTCCTGTGACTGCTATCGTCTCGACTGTCATAGATTGTATCGTTCGTATTGGTGACCGTTGTTGATGCCACGATACTCTAACGCCTCTTGAGATGACCAATCGAGAATAGCCGATCCATATCGGTAACCCGTCCTCGTGTCGTCACAGTCCTGTTTGCCGACCCTTCGCGGAATGTGATCTGGACAGATCCACACACTGAAGCCGACTTCTTGATACGCATCGATAGCTGTCTTCATTTCGGTCACCCTCTCGTTGTGCCACCTATCGACGAATTTCCGCTCATAACCCTCGACAGAGCGGAAGTAGTGGATTCAATCCCCGAACTCACGGATTGTGTTAATGGTACTGCCAACCATCGCTGAATAGTTCCCCTGATAGAAGTCGACGCCGTAGTGCGTGCTGTCGTGGAAATTGAGGGCACATCGGTATTCCTCGTCAAATTGGACAATCTAGAGGACACTCCAGAATAGGGAGGTTTGGGGGTCATCGTCATAAAAAGCAAGGCGTACGCCATATTCCTCAGCAACGGCGAAAGGCTCATTGAGGAAGTAGTGCGGTCACAGAGGTCATCTTTTTCGATTCTGGCGGCTTAGTGGTCGGGGGCACGTTCCATCTGTTTGGTGTCGTAAGAGATGTGTTCGGAGTTGACGCTGTCCAGCGGCCGGTCGGGGATTCTGCTATTCCCTCGCTTCGGCACTGGCATAGAGCCCCTACCCAGACAGTCAGTGGGTGTAAAGTTATCAGGTTCATCAGACACCATCGAAGTCCGTATTGAACGCAAGTGTCCCAGCCGGGCCGTCTGCAGCCACCGTCTGGAGGGCGTCCGTTTCCGGAACGAACTCCTCCACCCACGTCCTGAGGTGTGTATGTAACTCATCTCGCACTTGGGGAGCGGACGCAACGCAGTTATCTTGTTCCCACGGGTCCTCGCTCATCTGGTACAGTTGCTCATCCGGGACGACACTACCCCACATTCCAGGATTCAGCGTCCGGATGTATTTCCAGTCGGCCGTTCGAACGGCTCGCTGTGCGGTGTAGAGGCCGTGATCAAAAACGATCGCATCACGCCAATTGTGATCAGAATCCTGAAAAAGGGGTACAAGCGATTCACCCTGCCATCGCTCAGGAATTGGCAGATCGGCGAGAGCAGCCAGCGTCGGTGGCATATCTACGTTTGTGACAAGGTGGTCACGGGTTCCTTGTTGGAAATTTATGTCGGCAGCTGGTTTGATGATTAGCGGCACGCGTTGTGTTCCATCGTGCGTACTCCAGTGTTCTCTATAAAGTCCGTGCTCACCGAACTCCTCGCCGTGATCCCCAGTAATTGTAATGGTAGTATCGGCGTATAGTCCGTGCCGTTCGAGACGATCAATCAAGCGCCCGATTTCGGCATCCGCATATGCGATCTCGGCATCGTAGCCGGCCACGAGGCGACGGAGATCCGATCTATCGTTGATCGACATATGCGAGGCAGATCGCCACGCATCCCACTCACGGTGGGTGTCAATCTGTTCCGCTGTGGGGTACGGGTGGGTAAGCTTATCAGCGAAATGATCAATCTCATTATCTGTCCGATTGTACGGTGCGTGTGGATCCCACATCTGCACGTACAGAAAGAAATCTTTCCCGGAATCAGCAAGTCGATTCACGACCTTGATGGCAGTGTCAACGACATTCTCCGCACGTGGCGTCTGAAATGACTCGTCAGGGCCAGTCGGTTCACGTGGCTGGTGGAACGTATCCCATAGATGATAAAACCAGGGTGCCGGATGACGTGGGAATGACGAGACTGCGACGGTGTAAATATCATTTTTAAAGAATAGCTCGGGAAGTCGCCACCACGGCCGGTCATCGGTATGATCACTCCACGAACCTGCCCATTGGATTGAGTGTGCAGGTGTATTGAGCGTCTGTGACAGCGGGCCGTGTGTTTCGACCCCGTTGTCTGCGCCATACCTTCCCGACATAAGTGCTGCCCGAGATGGCATACAAGGTGAGTTGGCTACGTAAGCGTTGTCGAATCGGACGCCATCCGTAGCGACGCGGTCTATTTCCGGTGTCGTGTTCTTCGAGTATCCGTACGTGCCAACGTGATCGGCACGAAGCGAGTCGATATCAATGTAAATTATTTTTGTCATTATTTTCGGTCTGGGTTCCAATTATTTATATCTTTCTTTTATCTAGGATAAAGATTATATATAGTGAGATATAGTATTTTACCGATGAGCTTGTACGATGAAGTACAAGCATTGTATAGTGATTTCGACGTTTCGAAGCTCAAGCAGTACCCGCTGGGTCAGGGGACGTGCAACTTGCTGGTAGATGGTATAACTGACCAGTCAGACATTCTTTTGAGAGAAGGGGATCTCGCTGATAAAATAAAATCCCGGTTTGACTGCGGGGATCTTTTTTTAAGACTCGGCTCAGCAGTTGAGGAGCGACATGCGATTGCAGGACTGGAATTAACCGAGCAATATAATAAGGAACTAACAAGTTTGATCCTCGATATCGACGAGACACTGCGCACAACAGTTGTCAGTGACAACCGAATCGGACAACAGACGGCACGGATTTTGCTCCGCTTCTGGTTGGAGAAGGTTCCGATCATCATCTCCACTGGGAAGGGATTGGGGTTTGTTAGGGGTATGATGACGCAGGCATTAGGTCAAACAGTTACCGAATCAGATCGCTTCGGAGTCGTATACGAGACTGGGGCAGGCGTGTATGCGCCTCAGCAGGAGGGCGACACGAAACAGAAGTTATTCACTCGATTATCCAATGACGTTCAGGACACTATTGAGGCAGTCCGCGAGAAAGTATGGTCGGGTATGCCTGATGAACTCCAGGCACAGTTGTATCTTGAAGAGAAGTCTTTCGCGGTGACACTTATGTCCGTCCACGAAACGCACAGCGAGTATGCGGTCGAAGCGATTGAGCAGGCACTTATTTACCTCCTACGAGGGGTGGGGAGAGCCGCTTGGAACAGTGGTTCCTGGAAGGCGATTGCGGCCTATTACGCGGATCAATCGAGTGAAATCGCGTCCGCCTTGGCCAGTCAGGAGGTGGCTTTCGATGCGGATCTGGCAGAGCTTCCGACATCAATCCGCTCTTTGCTTCATTCGATCGATGTAAATTACTATCCTGGCGATGCCGTCGAACTTACAAGTAACAGATTCGATAAGGCGACCGGAGTTCAAACAGCCCTGTCGACGGTCGGGATTGAACATCCGTTCAGTCTGGTGATGGGGGATAGTCGGACCGACCTACGAGTTATGGAAGCCGTTGCAGAGACACAAGCTGGTATTCCAGCGGCGCCGGCACACGCGAACGATGCGGTTCTCGATCACGTCAAAAGCTGTGACGGACTAGTTTTCGACCGCGGCGAGGCGGCATTCGCGCTCCGGACAGCGTACGCGTATCACCAGTTTCAGCAGGCCGAGGTCGTTTGAAAGACGTCGAGAGCCCGAGAAATCGGATATGGACCTACTCTCAAGAACGCAGATATGGCTTAAACACGGATCTCGGCGTCTTCATCGTCAATACGACTGTTAATCAATGCATCGCCGGTATCGGCATCAAACAGATGGATAGCCTCTTCGGGGATGTGCGCGATAACGCGTTCTCCTTGGTCGATATTTTTACGCCCATCGATCGTGGCCATAAATTCCAAGTCAGAATCGACGATTGTCATATAGATATTCGTCTCTTTTCCGATCGGCTCAACCACATCAACCACTGCGTCGATTCCGTCGCTGTCCGTTACAGCGCCTTGCTCCACATTTATTAGCTCAGGCCGTACTCCAAGTGTTAGTTTCTGCTTGGTCCCAGCCGCATCGAGAACCTTCTTTGAGACTGATAGGTCGAATCCGTGCCCAGCGAGGGAATCACCCCGTTTCTCAACCTCGAGGAAATTCATAGACGGTTCTCCAATAAACCCGGCGACAAATCGGTTTGCTGGCTTGTGGTAGCACTCAAGTGGCGTGCCGATCTGCTGGAGTTGTCCATCGTTCATAATCGCGATCCGATCGGCCATAGTCATAGCCTCCGTCTGATCGTGCGTGACATAAATAGTGGTCACACCCAGTTCCGAGTGAAGCTTCTGTAACTCAATTCGCATCTGAGCCCGGAGCTTGGCGTCAAGGTTCGCAAGCGGTTCGTCAAGCAGGAACGCTTCCGGTTCTCGAACGATCGCACGACCCAGTGCAACCCGCTGTTGCTGTCCTCCGGAGAGTTCGGTTGGTTGTCTATCAAGTAGCTCTGGGATATCGAGCATCTCCGCAGTTTCAGTGACTCGGCGGTCTATCTCCGTTTTCTCACAGTCTGTCGAATGGCGCAGGCCAAACGCCATATTCTCGCGGACAGTCATATGCGGATAGAGCGCATACGACTGAAACACCATCGCCACCGGCCTCTGTTGTGGGGGCTCCTCGGTCAGTTCGTCATCACCCAGCAAGATACTACCGCTGTCCGGTGACTCCAAGCCGGCAATGCTCCGGAGCGTCGTTGATTTCCCACAGCCCGATGGGCCAACGACGATGAGAAACTCACCGTCTTGGATATCGAGGGAAAGGTTCTCTACAGCAGTAATTGTTTTTTCACCGTCTCCAAACGTTTTTACCAGGTTGTTGATCTTAAGTCGTGTCATTCTTTGGTTTAGTCTGCTTGTCCGTATCCCGCAACACCTTTCGCAAACTGATCCCCGAAGAGAATGTATACTAAGAGTGTTGGAAGTGCTGTGATGAACGCTCCAGCCATCATAGTATTGTATGTCGGAACGTAGCCGACCTTAGCGAGCTCGTTCAGTGCGAGAGTAGCCGGGCGAGCAGCCTTGTTAGTGCCGACGATGATGAGGACGAACAACAACCCATTCCAGATTGACGTGAACTGGTAAATAAACGCGACGACGAACATAGGCTTCGAGAGAGGTAACACGATCTCGCGGTAGATGCTCAAAAGTCCTGCACCACCGAGGCGTGCAGCCTCAATCATATCATCTGAGAGCGCCTGGTAGTATCCCCTGAAGAACAAGGTCGTGATCGGGATACCGTAAGCGGTGTGAGTCAGTGTGAGTTCGACTATGTAGGAGTAATGTGGGTACACAAACGGAAGTTGCCAAAGGTTCACGATCCCATTCGGGCCAAACATTGTCTGAAGTTCAAGGAAGCCCCAGAATCGTGAAAGGGGGATGAGCACCGACTGATATGGGATGAATATGCCTATAGCGAACACGAGGAAGACGGCCGTTTGGCCACGCCACTCGGTGTTGGTCAGGCCGTGAGCTGCGATGCTTCCGATGAGCGCCGACAGAATTGTCGCGGGAATACTATAAAGCGCGCTGTTGATCAACGCGGGCGAAAGGGTCTCCCACGCTGTGATCCACGGCTGAAAGGTCAGAAAGTTTTCTGATGGGGGAAGCAGCGGTTGAGTCGTGAGATAGCCTTGCTCCGTCTTAAGTGAGGTAACAATACCAGTTTCAAGCGGGAGCAGGTAGATACCGATGAGTGCGATCAGCATAAGATAGAGTGCCAAGCGCCTCGGCGACGCTTCCAGGTCGTCTGACTGCCCAGCTCGCAAGCGATTCATCGTTTTCGCTAAGTCGAACGGAATTGATGATTTGGACATATATTTTTAAATTTCTCCACGGCGGTACTGGAGCCAAAAGTACGGTGCGATGACACCTAATGCCATAACAAACAGGATCATCGCAATCGCCGCACCGTATGACCAGCGGGCGGCACCGTATGCTTGTCTGTACATCATCGTCGAGAGAATATCCATAGAAGGACCTGGTGTCGGTCCGAACAGCGCATACAGGAAGTCAAATGCCTTTAACGTGAAGACCATCAAGACCACTGCTGCGCTCATCGTGGACGGGCCGAGTTGTGGGATGATCACCTCACGATAGGTTGAGAACTTGCTCGCCCCGTCAACCTTGGCCGCTTCATAATGTGCCGTGGGGATTTGCCGGAGCCCAGCCAAGTACACAACCATAGCGTAACCGCTGAACTGCCAAGTGAGTGCGATAACAATAGCGACGAATTTGAACTGCGGGCTGAACCACTCAACTGCGAATGCTCCAAGCCCGATTGCCTGGAGAACGGTATTAATTACGCCGGTTTGTGAGTTGTACATCCAGAGCCAGAACTTTGCTGTGACTACGAATGAAAGGCTGAATGGAAGAAGATAGATCGTCCGAAATAGGTTCTCAAACCGGATCTGCTGATCGATGAGGATAGCAAGACCGAGTCCAACTAATAGGCACAGCGTCGTGAATACTATCATAAATAAAAAAGTGTTCTTCAGTGCATTCCAAAAGACTGGATCCGACACCGCTCTCGCGTACATCTCGACATCGAACGTAGCGGGATTGTATGACGGCAAGGTGAGCCCTTGAAAATCAGTCAGAGAGACAACAAAATTCCAGCCGATCGCGCCGTACACGGCGAGCGCCATTATCAATCCTGCTGGCAGCCAGAACGGCAACGACCGAAGGAACTGGCTTTGCCGTATCCGAGCGGCTAGCGCGTCTGTAGCGGGGATCTGCGCCAGGCTCTGTTCTATACGTGATCGTGTACTCATATACTTAATTACAGGATATCATTTTATTTGGCAGCTAATACAGGGTACAGTACGGATTTATCCACTTAAAATATCCATCACCCGGTCTGAAACAGAACCGGCGTCCCAATTAGCGGCGAAGTCAGACATTATTTTTTTCATATCACTAGCCGCTCCGGGCACGAGAGCGAGCCCGTGAGCCATTGCTCGCGGTTGTGCATCGGAATTACGGAATGACTTAATTTCGTCGGCCTGATAGCTGCTGAACGGATCAAGTGAGACATCCGTTCGCGGCGGAATGGATCCTTTAATTGGGTTGAAACGCTCTTGCGCGTCGGTACTCCCAACGTACCGGAGGAACTTTTTGGAGGCTTCTGGTGATCGGTTGGGTGCGGGATAGGGGAAACTATCCATCACAACCGAGTACGACCCCTCCGTTCCGGGGAAGGCCACGAAATCCCAATCCTCTTTATAATTAAAGTCATCAAGTGAGAGGAATATGCCCGCGGCCCAGTCCCCGTGCTGGAAGAAAGCAGCCTCTCCGCTGACTACTTTGCGGGCGGCAGCGGGCCATTCGATACTGCCGGCGTCGTCAGTGAAGTACTGGCTGTAGTCCGCAGTAAGTTGTAGTGCTTCTTGAATGGCATCCTGGTAATTACCTGCATTCCCGCCCACAATGTCTTCATACCCGTCTGGTCCTGCAGTCGCAATCAGGAGTGTCTCCCAAAGTTGTAGTACCGTCCAACCGGCTTTCGTTGAGTTGGACATACCAGCCGCGTCCGTATCGGACTCAACTTTATCCATTGCCTCTTTCAGTGCGGTAGGACTATTGATAGAAGTGGGGTCCACACCGGCTTGCTCAACGACATCAATGTTATAAAACATCGGATTAAGTCGGTGGATATTGAGCGGGACTGTTACGTATGTCCCCTGGACTTGAGCCGCTCTCTGTGGCCCCGATTTATACTTATCCTTTAATCCCGCCTCGTCCCATACATCCGCTTCGATATCGCCGAGAAGATCCGCCTCAACGAATTCGGTAAGTGCCTTGCCAGGCCAATTCTGCCACGTACTCGGTGGATCATCATTCAGCATCCGATCACGGATAATTGTCCCAAGACCGTCGTTGTTTGCCGGGACACTATTCTCAAGGACCGAGATATCTGGGTGTTCTTGTGCAAACCCCTCAAGGAGCGCAGCCATCGCTCGTCCATCTTTTCCGCGGTTCCAGCGGTGGACAATTTCGATCTCGCCAGCACTACCACCCGAGGTTCCCTCAGTTGAAGTCCCACTATCTGTGTTCTCACCCGAAGAATCCTGTCCTGAACATCCAGCAAATCCTCCTGCCGCCGCTAAACCAGCCCCCGTCTTGAGGATTCTTCGGCGTGTGAGACGGCTATCAGTCACGTTTCTTTGTGACATATTTGATTCATCCAGGTCTGTAGATATATAAATCTTGATAGAAATATCATATTTATTAGTATAGACTGAGATCATTTGGAGAGTTTCAATTGTTGTCGGTATGAGCATCCAGTGGATGTGTGTAGAGATTACATAACGGGTTCAGCAATCAAGTAACGGTTAGTAGATATACTCCCGGATACCCGATTGCGCAAGCAGGGCGGAAGCATTAAATTCTGGATGGCCTACCCGGGCTTTCTTGATCGTGCCTCGTCGTCGCAGTCACTATGATCCGTGGTGATCAATCGAAAAGCGACTCGGTCAAGCCACTGCTCGGCCAGGTCGCCACTCTGCCGTTCGACGTCGCTGGATTTCTCGCCGACCCTGGATTCTGTTATGACACATTGGTTGAGCGACTAAATACCAGGCACCAGTCGATCATCCAATCATCCGCCACGGGAGCAGATGGCCGAGAGACTCGGCTTGACAGTGCCCTATAGGACGGCTGTAGGCCAAGTGAACAGGGACTGAGCTTTCCGCTTGCTGTCTGGGGGTCCCATCAATAAGGAAACCGCGGGGAATGTCTCTTTACCCCTCTCGCGTGCGCGCAAAGCAACATACTGGTACGCTAGAGGTCGTCGAAGCTCTGTCGAAGAGGCTCAATCATCGAGACAACCTTTCACCCGACGAGCGAATATATACGACTGATCCAGCAGTTCGGTTGTTACTTATCTTGGTGAGCGTTTTATTACGGAATTCGTGGGGTGAATCCGAGCTCTGATTAAAACCAGTTGCTTCATCAACAATCGCTTACCCGAAGGCGTACAACAGTTAAAAAGCATCAGCCTGCTCAAGGAGACCACGGATATAACCTATCGCAAAGAGTCGACCTTTAGTATGGTAGCCAGGATTTGAGTTATTCTCGCCCGCCATTGTTGGAACGTGATCCGGTCTCATCGGTCCCTCAAAGCCGATATCCTGGTAAGCACGCATCGCTGCGAGCATATCTGTTGGGCCGTCGTCATGCCAAGTTTCGACGAAGTGGTCTGCATCTCCATCGACGTCTCTGAAGTGGACGAACTTGATTCGGTCCCCGAAGTGTTGAATTTGTTTGGGAATATCCACACCCATTGCGGCAAAGTTTCCCTGGCAAAATGTCATACCGTTATTTTCGCTCGGAAACTGCTCAAACAACCGGTTGTACGCCTCCGGGCTGTTTATTATTCGTGGCATACCTCCCAGACTCTCACGCGGAGGATCATCTGGATGTAAGGCGAGCGTCACCCCAGCATCTTCGGCTACCGGGAGCACTTTGTCAAGGAAGTATTCCAAGTTCTCCCACAGTTGCTCTCGCGTTATCGTTGTGTCCCTGTCGTCCGGCATCTTACGATCATCATACATTGTTACCAGTGAGCCGCCACGGGATTCTTGATGGGCGCTGGTTCGGGCCCACCGGGTACCTGCCACCCAGTCGTAACAGACGATCGGGATGCCGAGATCCCCTACGTCACGCAAAAACTGTTTGAATTTGGCTATTTCCTTGTCCCGGCCGTCACGTCCCAATCTAGTTGTATCCGTTAATGGAATACCACCTTCGATGACCGAAATCGACAGCCCAGCACTCTCAAACCAATTTTTCATCCCTAACAGTTCGCTGTACTCCCAGAACCGTGACCCGTCGCCGATTTCCAGCGTATGAACGACCGCATACTGGACACCGATCTGTTTGGCGAGCTGCCACCGGTTATCAGGCTTTGGCGGAAGTGTAAGTGAGAGTTTAACCATCGTATCCTCCTTGTATGTATTCAGCTATGTTCAATTCTACCGATAAGTGCTCATAGAGATGTTGTATATATTCGATTATAAACCTTTGTGGCTCTTGCATAACTCAGCGAAACACGTTGACGACGAAGCAGTCAAGAAGGCCGTGTAGTGGTGCTCCAGCGAGGTTCAGCGTCCGTACGAACCCGTAGGTTCGGACGGACTGCTCTAATCCGGGCTTGGAGAGGCCCCGGAACTTCTGCAGCCACGGATTCACCAGTGACCACAGGCATTCGACTTGGTTGATGTGGACGCCGTCATCAGTAACAAACGCTTCGGAGTGAACCACGGTCTGCTCGTTCTCGTAGACGAGTGGCGCGTACCCGCGCCACCCGTCATGCCAGACCTCATCGAGTTTCCCCGAGAGAATCTCGACCTCGTCGAGGGCTGGCTTGAGTTCTTCCGGTCGAGCGCCTGGCTCGGTGCGAATCACCCGAAGTACGTCACGACAGGCACCGATCAGCGTCATCGTATCACCTGGCGCTCCTTCCCACCGTGATCGACCGCCTTCTCCAGAGCCGCCGCGGGAGAGGCCGTCCCGCGGCGGCGTCTGGCCCTTGTAGCCAGAGCACTTGTGGCCAGTTTCGTCGATCTGGGTTGGCCCATCGATGGTGTGTTGGATGCGCTCCCAGACGAGGTAGAAGCCGCGCTCGAAGGCGGCTTCTACCTCTCGAATCGTCGTGTGGATCGTATCGTAGACGGCTTCGAAGAGCTGGGCGATCTGGTGGATGCTGAGCAGCGTGTCGGCGTAGAGGACGAACGCGATGACGATCTCGCCAGGCGTGAGCGTGCGCCCTTCGAAGGGCGTGTTGCGGGTGTAGGTGAACCCGTAGCGACAGTTGGTACACCAGATCCGGGGACTGCCGTCCCCGGACTGGTTAGCGGTGTCGCCACACTCTGGACAGGGGGCCTGTTCCCACGCCTGCTTACAGCGCCGCTCGATCTCCGTATCGAGCGGCTCTGGGCGCAAGACTATTGACGTGAGCTCAACAAGGTGCTGAAGCATCCCGCCGAAGGCCGATTGTGTTGACATACTCAACGTGGCAACGGCGGGATGCCCTAATCTTCACGAAGCTGTTTCACTCAGTTCGGTAAGAGCCACCTTTGTAACGGCAGGGGGTGTAAATATTAGAACATTTCATCATAAAATTTAAAGAAGACCTTGACCCAGCAGTCGACTGGTTACCAGGAGGTATAGTGGGAGAGCCATTCGTGGAAGAGCCTGGTTGGGTATTTCGGCAAGCCGAACCACACTTCGACCAGAGACCGTTCCGCCACTATTCTCGACGCGACTCGCAAATTCCGAGCTGATTAAGCAGCAAGTTGGACCGCACGGACCGGGATTTATGAGGACTACAGAATCACCGTGACAGCACCTCAACACTTGCTCGTTGAAAAGCAACGCATTGAGGTAAGATTGATCTTGTAGTACTCTGATGTGGATGACCTCTGAATTTTCATATCAATCGATACCCAACGCAGACCTCTGAGTTTTCGACTTTCAGCTTCGTTTATCCATTTCGTTCATTAAAAGGCGGGGTCCGTATCAAACAGTTGCGCGGGCCTGTGAGACCACTAACACAAGACCGCATACGAACGTTCAATCACCTTCTCAGGTGCTGATACGACAGGCCGGCGTGGTACAAGAACACTATCTCGACACGCTGCTCCGTCGGCGTATCTTCCGCGAGAGTATTTTTTATTCCGTGCTTGCTCAACCACGCGGCCGAGCATTGTTGAGTCGCTGATGTACCGTTGCTTGGTTCTTTCCGCCGAAGTTGACACGCTCACTACTATTCAACCGGGTCAGCTTCCCCCTTGGTTTTCTTCTAGTGTAGGATAATGTACTAAGGGTGTTAGTCAAACTACTAGAGGTAAAATTAGTCCATTCACAGATTAAATATATCATATTTCATCATTATATATTGTGGGTAGTGAATAGGATACTCTGTAAAGGCCTGTGACGAAAGCAAGTCACCCACACAACAATTATGAACTATGAGTATAGATACGAGTTACTATGGTGAACAATGCGTCCGAGGGAAAAACGATCAGAGCAGTCGAGACAGCCTGTCAGATTATGGAGTCACTCGTCAAGTCAGACGGCGCAACTGTAAGTGAACTCACAGAACGTCACGACCTTTCACGAAGTTCAATCCACAATCACCTGCGGACGCTCGAACAGTTCAGCTACGTCCGCTCGGAAACGGACGAGTACCACATCGGTATCGGAACGCTCATGCTCGGCGGCTTTGCCCGTGATCATCACCGGCTCTACCAGGCTGCTCGCTCGGCAGTCAATCAGCTGGCTGAGGAGACTGGTGAGCTTGCGCTTCTCACAACAATGAGTCGAGGGCAGTCCATCTATCTCCACGAGGTCAGAGGGAACGAGGCTGTCACGTATGACTCTCATATTGGAGTCAGGTTTCCGATGCACTGCACGGCAACAGGGAAGGTTATGTTAGCGGGGAAAGACGAGGCGTACGTTGACTCCGTTATCGAGCGTCACGGATTACCACGATACACCGAAAACACGGTTTCAGACCGGGAGGAACTCAACCAGGAACTTGAGGAAATCAGAGAACGTGGTGTCGCTTTTGACGATGAGGAGCGTATTCAAGGGATGAGAGGTGTCGCCGTAGAGATTCGGAACCGGGAGACAAACGAACTCGTCGGAGCGGTCTCGGTTGCAGGTCCGACGAGTCGAATCCACGGGGAGACATTCAAAACCGAGATTCCCGATCAGTTGCGCCGGAACGCCCAGATGGTCGAGGTGGACCTCACTTACTAGTGGACAAATAAACCCATAGTTAACAATTCTGAACTCTTGGAACACTATTCTGCTATAACGTTCCATTCGGTCGTTTATACAATTCGAGTGAGCTTACTGAACCAGGGCTTCGGACACGTCGACCGGTAAAATAACAGATGTACGTCTGTTAATTTGACTGGTTTCGACTAAGTCACTGGATCGAGACCAACTTACCAACCGGAATCAACTACATTGTCTGTAGCCCGATTGTAACTGCACAGAGTTACTACTGAAGAAGGCTCAGCCGAGGTTTGAGGCTGACACGGTAATCATCGAATCCAGTATACCGGAGTCACCTACGCAAGGTCATCATTTATTTTATTAATAGCTTCCGTCGCTGTGTCTCCCAGTTTACCGGCCTCGATATGGGAGTATCGTTCACGAACCATCTCCTCCGAGTTGTCGAGGTAACGGGCAGCCACAGTATATCCAAATGCCCGGACGAGAACCTCACCCATCCCCCGGCGACCGCCGTGTGGTGCGAGATAGTCGTGTTTCGGATGGTCAATGTCGATTTCCGCGGCTGTCGAGAGTCGTTGGAGAATCGAGCGGGCACCATCGGTCGTAATCGACGGCGGGCGGATGTCATCGTCCAGCGCCAGCAGGAGGTCGCGAGCGTACTCCCCACGTCGCTCGTCAATTGCCTTCGATGGCTCTCCCCGGTCGGCTAACTCCTCCTGTACGAGCTCTGCGAGCGTCCGCTGATCGAGTGTCGGGAAGACGGGCCACCGTTCCGTCGGCGGGTCCAGCAGTTTCCGGTAGCTCCGTAATGGGGAGATTACAGGATCGGGGAGAGAAGCAGCGTCCCACTGCTGTTTCTTCCGGTAGACATCCATACTCCCGTCCTCGAGGTCGATGTCCTCCCACCGGACGCCACGGCGTCGTGGGTCACCAGGATCCCGAAGGAGCTCACCAACGCGGACAGCAGTGTACGCGAGGACGACCACGAGCGCCCGGTCACGGGCCGCCTTTAGCGCCGCGTACCGGGCTCGTTGCTTGTCGAGTAGGTCCACGTCACTGGGAAGAGTAGTGTATGCCTCGATGGACTCGCGTGCCTGCTCGTCGACGTACCGGGTGAGCGTGTGGCGCTGCTCGGGCGTCCAGGCCTGCTGGTCACCGGGCTTCCGTCCGTCGTCGTCAGGGAGCGGCGCGGTCGCGCTCGCCCGCTGGGCGTAGTGTGCTTCGAGATACCCCTCGTTGACGCACCAGCCACACCACGCCGAGATGTATGCGTAGTAGGTCTGTACAGTGTTCTGCTTGAGCCCACGATCGCCGTCGAGGTGGCGGGCATACTCACGGAAGACCCGCTCGTCAAGCTCCTCGAAAGTCGGATCGCGGTCGACGTCCTCGGGAGTGATCCCGGTCCAATCGTCATCACCACGCTCGCCGGCGGCCCACTCCGCGAACCGGTCGAGCTCACGGGCGGCGTTCCGGCGGTAGTTCCCGCCCTCGCCGCCGCGACCCTTGCCCTTGTCCTGAAGATAACGGTCGAAGGAACTCCGCAACAGTCGTGCTGCGGGCTCTTGTCCGGTTGAATCGTCGATCATACAGAGTCAGCAGCCTCCGAATTGTCCAGGTAGGAGATCGTGGCCGTCGTGACCTGGTCGGTGAACTCGTCGGTGACCGAGCCCTGCCGGCCGACGACGTGGAGGTCGTCTTTCAGTGTGGCGAGCGTCCAGGGGAGGACGTAGCTCTGCTGGCCCGGTTCGCCGCGGACCCACGCCTCGCTCGGCACGGCGAAGCTGCCGGCGTGGTGGGACTGCGTCGTGAACGCGACGGCGATCGACTCCTCGTCGGGATAGGGCATCTGCTCACCGGAGACGACCAACCACGGCCGGGGATTCCCACCATCCGTTTTGAACGGATCAGGAGCCCAGACGACAGTTCCGCGGTCAGCCATCCGGGATCACGACTCCTCGTCGTCTTGCTCGGTCTCTGACTCGATGGGGTCGACTGCGGTCTCCATCCAGGCCTCGACGTCGTCGTCGGAGAATCCACCGTCGATGTCGTCGGCCGTGGCGGCGCCGTGAAGGCCTGCCGATGCGACCGCGTGCTCGGCGTCGGCGATCGTCCAGAACCGGTCGCGGTGGTCGACGAGGCCGTGTTCTTCGAGGCGCTTCAGCGTGGGGCCGACGCTCCCCTCGGGCACGTCGACAGCATCGACGATCTCCCGCTGGCGAAACGCCTGGTCGGCGTGCTCGAGGAGAAAGCGGTACACCGTGCCCTGGGTGGTGTCCGGCGCGAGGTCGGGGAGCGAGGGCCCGTCGTCGTCGATAGAGCGGAACTCGTCTTTCGAGATGGGCATCTTGAGTATTGGTTTGTATTAGAAGCTATTAGGTCTTATCGACAGCATCTTCGACACGGACTGGAGGATGGCGGTGTTCGCCGGCTTTTCCCCGGGTTCGAGGCCTTCTTCGTGCGGTTCCACATTTCGTGCTTCCCCGACGGCGGCGGGGTACTTCAAAGTGGTCGTGATTACCACTCTAATCAAAACCAACAGAGGTAGAGGTCTCATATCCGGTATTTCTATGTTAGAGAGGTCTTACTCTCCGAAATATGGATTTCACTAACTTTATAAATCATATAACGCTATACCAAAGCCGCAAACGCCGAAGTTGAGACTACAGTGGACTTAGCGGGGCTGTGATGCGTGAATTTGACCGATTCGATCTGTGGAAACTACCTCAGATCACTCTCCAAGCGACCATTCTTGTCATACTCCCAATCGTATGGGCAGGCTTTCGAGAATTCCAACAGTGTAGCCACTCAGACGGCACGCTACCACCGGCAGAGATCCTCGCTATCCGATTCCGGTTTCCTTCTTCAGCAGCGTCAGCGTGTTGTCGGCCGTCACGATCGGCGAATGTTCATATTCACCAGTCAACTCGACCTGTACCAACAAATCAACGGCTCGCCAGATAGAGTACAGCAGACAGGCGAACGCGAAGTAGAAGAATCGAAGCCCGAAATTCTTCGACGTAGTGGCGGCCATGAATCGCTTGATCGACCTGTAGCCACTCTCAATTTCCCACCGATAGCCGTACTCAGTGAGGTGCCCGCTGCCCCGATTCGCCATGAATACTGAATACTGCCGGTGATCGTCATGCTCGGAATTCTCTTTCCGGCGGTAGATCAGCGTCGTCTCGTGCCATTCGTTCTTGCCGAGATGGAGCTTGCGATCGGTCTCGTAGCGGTCTTGGTCTCGCTGGAGTAACCGCTTAGCCTGGGCTTTCTCGCTGGTCTGCATCCGCTTGGGAACGACGTAGGAGAGCCCGCGCTGACCGATCATCTCCAGAACGTGCTGGCTATCGAACTCCCGGTCCATCAGCACGTTATCGACGTGAACGAGATCATCTGCCGAGTTCAGCAAGTCCTCAACGATCTCCTTGCGTGACTCGCCCCGTCGGACTGGCCGCGCATCAAGGACTATTGGAACGGCATTGCCGACGAGTTGGATTGTCGCCCACTGGTATGCATACTCGTCGGAGCTCTCCTTCGTTCCGATAATCTCGTCTTCGTGGCCTTCTCTATCGCCCGTGAAGGGGTCAGCTTCAGTGATATCGATGGCGACGATACCGGCGCGGAAGAACTCCTCCGTCTCTGCAACCTCCTCAATGAGGTGCCGGATCGCCTGTCGGTACATCTCGCGAATCTGCTCGATAGAGAGATCACAAATGTGGTCGCGATGAGCGTGACCCAACGGTGTCCGTTCCCGAGTCGACTCGTAGATAAAGCTACGAGCGCCCTCGTTCGCAGCCAGTCTCTCACGGAGTCCGAGATAGGTCTGCAAGCCCCAGTAGGCGTTCTCGTGGATCTCACAGCCGTCCCCACGGTCCAACGAAAACGCCGGGAACACGATGCGGCTGACGTGGTCGGTAATCTTCTCTGCCTGCTCCAACGTAGTTTGATCATCCGGGTCTGACTCACCGGACTCGTTCCCGTGGTATCGGAGCTTTCGTGCCGGCTCACGCGGAACCGCGACACCTGCATTCTGTGCTTTGATGAGGATCGTTCGAGCCGCCGTCTCGACAGTCTCCCTGAGGTCAGTGGTAAACCGCTCGTGCCAGCTTCGCCACAGTGTCGACTGGTCTGGAATCGTCTCGAAACCGAGTTGCTCGCAGAGTTCAGGACGGGTTCCGAGGTAGTCGACGAGTGCTGTTTCGTGCTCCCACCCGTGGAGTTCTTTCAGTACAAACACCCGAAAGAGGGTGTCCATCCGGTAGCGTGGCGACCCCTCATATCGGTCGTGGGCGCTGAACCGGAAGTAGGCCAGGGGGAGTGCACAGACGAACTCCTCGATGGAGTCGTGACTATCGTGATCGAACCACGTCTCCGAGACTGTCCGGATATCTGATTCCAGTCCGGCAAGCGATGTGCGACCGTACAGCGGTGTCGAATCATACGCCGGCCACTCACCGTATTGTCGCTGGGCGATACGTCGAAAGACAGTTCGACGAGACACACGAGTCGAACCCACTACGAGATACT
This sequence comes from Halobellus ruber, assembly GCF_014212355.1. NCBI lineage: Archaea > Methanobacteriati > Methanobacteriota > Halobacteria > Halobacteriales > Haloferacaceae > Halobellus > Halobellus ruber. The sequence continues at coordinate 42,052 of NZ_JACKXD010000007.1, read as the reverse complement.
GAGCAATACGCGCTCAAGAACTCGTTTACATCAACAAGAGATTCTGAAGACGACTTGCCCCATTTTATTGACGAGTCACGGGAGTCTCAGACACTCTCTGGGAGTTCGTAGAACGAATGTCTGTCCGTGTGTCACGTCTGTGTATCCTCTGGATTGAGACAGTGTTTCCGATGAGCGAACTCATACGCGGGAGTTACTCGGAAGGGTAGCACCCAGGCTTTTGTGCTGACTTCGATGTGATCAGGGCTCTAACCCATAGAGAAGCGCCCGGGTAAGAACGAGTACGGGGATGATTTCGAGCCGACCGATCCACATGTTCAGCACGAACATTCCCTCAGCGAGGGGGCTCATTGACGGTCCCACAATCCCGGTCGACAACCCGACGTTCCCCTGTGCGCTCGCAACTTCGAAGAGCGCGTCGGCATAGTCGAACCCGACACCGACGGTGTTCACCAATACGAGACTCGACAGCCCGAGCAGGAGGACCCACAGTAATGCGACAATCGCAGCCTCTGAGAACTCACGCTCCATCTGTTCGCGGCTCAAACGACGGTCGCCGATCCGTGTCGTTACGATCGCGTTTGCTGGGAGGAACACCCGCGAAAACTGATAGCGGATCCCGCGAAGCACGGTGTATCCCCGGATGAGTTTGATCCCACCGACCGTCGACCCGGCTGCCCCGCCCAGCACCATCGCCCCACTGATCATGAGTTTTCCGCCAGCGCTCCAAGACCCAATCGGCGAGGACTGGAACCCGGTGCAGGTCAGTGCGCTGATGAACTGGAACGTGTCATCCCGGATCGCGTCGAACTGTGCGGGGGAGACCCCGAGCCATGGGGGAATCCCTACTGCTCGACCGTACTCCGCTACCGGCAGAGTGCTGAGATTCTGCACGCTGAGCGCAAGCACACCAAGTCCAAACAACCCGAACAGCACGCGGGTTTGAACGTCATCGAATAGTCGCCTCGGATTTCGGTCTTTGAGCATCGCGTAGTGGATAGGGAACGCGATCGCGCCAAGAGTCATTATCGGGAGAAGAACGCCCTCAATGAGCGGTGAATTGTACGTCGCGATCGAGTTGTCGGTCACCGAGAACCCACCGGTTGCGAGACCGGTCATCGCGTGATTGAGCCCCTGCCAAGCGACTTCGAACGTCGAGAGCTGACTCCCGTACGGACTGAGTCGAATCGCGATCACCATCGCAACGACGGACAGTGCAGTGTACAGCAGGAAGACGCGCCAGATGGTCCGAACAGTGGAGACGATACTCGGATGAATCTTCTCTTCGCGGGTCTCGCTCCGGTAGAGGGCGTAACTCCCGCTCCCGGGCCGTTCGAGCACGGAGACGGTGAGCACGATGACACCGACGCCCCCGACCCACTGGATGAGCGACCGCCACCACTGGATTGTCCGCGGGAGCGACGGCTCGTGGGCGGCCATCGTCAGCCCGCTCCCGGTCCAGCCACTCATCGACTCAAACAGCGCATGGAGGGGGCTCGTGAAATATTGGATGCTCGATGTCGAATACTCGGCACCTGCAGGGACGTACGCCGCCTGTACTGACTCCGGTGTCACATAAGCACTTAACAGGAAGGGGAGGGCACCGAAGCACGCAACGACGAACCAGCCCGCGGCAGCGATGATCATCCCGTGTTTCATTAGTGGGTCAGGCGCCTCGGAGAATAGTCGACGAGTGCCGTATCCAACGAGAGCGGTCGCCCCGCTCGCAACGAGAAAGCCAGCGGCCGTGTACCACTCGCGGAACACGAACGCGATTCCCACCGAGAGGAGCATGAGACCCGCCTCCATGAGAAGCAGTGCACCGATGTCCCGCACGATGGTTGCGAGGTCTACTGGGACCCCGTGGATCGTTCGGTTCCGGGCCATCGGGTAACTACGAGTCGGCCCCGTTGTGGTTCTCGTAGTGCCCGAACACGTCCGTTACGTCGGGCGTCGCTCCGATAGCCGAGTAGACAGTCACACGATCGCCCGCGTGAAGAGTCGTTCCGCCATGGGGTGTTATCGGCTCTGCCTCCCCGTTTCGCTCGATCGCAACGAGCAGGATGTCCTCACCGATGAGGCCAGCTTCGGCGGCCTCCTGTAACGTTTGACCCGCTACCACTGCGTCTGGGCCGACATCAATCTCGAACACTTCAGCCCGCTCGCCAACGCCCATGTAATCGACGATTGTCGGCCGTTTCACCGCCCGATAGAGGTATTCGGCGATGAGTCGCTGGGGATTTTCCATGGTATTCACCCCGATTTGTTGGAAGATGCCCATGTGGTCGGGATTGTGAACGACCGAGACGACCTCGGGGACGTCGAGTTCTTTGGCTAGCAGACAGACCATGATGTTGGTTGCATCCTGGTCGGTCGTCGAGATGAGGGCGTCTGCGCGGTCGGTCCCAGCGTCGACGAGTGTGTCTTTCACCGTGGCATCGTCGTTGATGACGAGGCAGTCGTAGTCCGTCGCGGCCTGTTCCGCCCGCTCGTCGTCGCGCTCGATGACGACGACTTCGTTCCCGTCCCGGGTCGCGATCTCGATGAGGGGCGTTCCGATATCACCCGCTCCCACGACGACGAGATACATCGAAATTAGTCCTCCGCGCCAGCGCCGAACGTGGTTCCAAACTCTGCATCGGCATCGCCTCGGAGCAGTAATGTGACCGCGTCGCCAGCCTTGACCGTCGTTTTCCCACGGGGGGTGATGATGACGTCGTCTCGTTCAATCGTAATTACCAGCACGTCCTCATCGAGGAGATCGTTGGCGTTCGCTTCTTCGAGCGTCTTGCCTGCGATGTCGGCTCCCTCCTCGACGGTGATTTCGAGCAGCTCCGCGTCCCCGGCAAGACTGAGAAAGTCCGTGATCGCTGGCCCCTGTTGTGCGCCATCTGAGTCGAATTTCCGGTACGGGCTAACGTGTTCACGTCGAACCAGATCCTCTTCTTCGATGTCGATACCGAGATCAGTAATCGCCCGGGCGATCTGTGAAATCTCGTCCGTGTCCTGGCCGATAGCTGTAATCCGCAGATCGGTGTGTCCGGTCATAATCTCACGGATGTTGACCACCCCGGGGATCTGGAGTGCCTGTCGGGCCAAACGTTCGCGGTCGCTCGCCGACGTGGTACACATGAACAGGTTCGTAAGCAGACCGTCGGCCCGTTCGTAATCGATCTGTGGGTGATACCCCTTGATCACACCGCTCTCCTCGAGTTGTTTGATTCGATTGCGCACCGTCTGGGCGGATACCCGGACGTGGTCGGCGATATCTGTGGCCGAGTTACGTCGGGCATCCCGAGAGAGATGATAGAGGATCGATCGGTCGATATCGTCGAGTCCGTATACCATAGAATGTGTATTTGGGTAGCACCAATATATCTGGCTTCTCTTACTGAAAGTCCTAATTCATCGTGGAGACCTCGTCCCGGAAGCACTGTCAGCCTCGGGGAGGACGATAACCGGCAGGTCGCTTGAGGAAACAAGCGTTTCCGTGACATCCCCCGTGAGAAGCTTGAGCCATCGACTCCCACCGCGGGGAGTGAACGCAATCCCGTTTGCTTGATGAGCGTGTGCTCCCTCAATGATCGCCTCTCCGATGTCAGTTCCATATAGAACGTCTGTTTCATACGAGAGACCTTGCCCCTCAAGCACGGTGTGAACACCGTCGAACAGCTTCTGAGCGTATGTTTCCTGCTGTTCGACCGACGCTTTGTCCGGGGCGCCGCCAGCTTTCTCTACGACGTACACGAATATGCCGGTACCCCCGTCACCATTCAGAATTGGCCGAACCGCGGTAGCAGTCGCGTGCGCGTCCGATTCGGACGCGACTGGGACAAGAATGCGCCTGAATACGCCCGTACTCATGCCGGATCACCGCGCGTTAAGCGGGTCCCGGTAACCGCACTGTTGAACGCTGGGTCGCCAGACCTGACTGGAGACAGCGGGGTGTGGTGCATAGCGCAACTGACGGGTCGACCGTCTTAAAGTTTGTATAGTAAATTTGTCTTTATCTTGTAAATCCAAATTATAGTGGCCAATATTATGTTTTACACTCTAATCGAGGGTTTGAAATTGTTTTATCTCGGAGAGCCAGATATGCACAGCGAACTGGCTGCGGATTGTGACACGCGTTGCACACGCAGGAAGGGGAACCGTATCGGACCGGGTCACCCAGGTTATCTGCCGGATGAGACGTGTTGTCTGGTAAACCCTTCTCAGCGGACGGCGCTCACTGAACGGGAGAGGAGCTGATGGGTGACGAGGAACTCGCGAAGGACCTCGGGCTGCTCTCGGCGCTGACCATCGGGATCGGAACGATGATCGGTGCCGGTATCTTCGTCTTGCCCGGCGTCGCAGCCAGCACGGCTGGTCCCGTCGTTGTTGTCTCGTTCGTAATCGGCGGGTCGATCGCGATGGTGAATGCACTGTCGGTCTCGGAACTCGGGACCGCGATGCCCAAAGCTGGCGGCGGCTACTACTACGTCAATCGTGCCCTCGGTCCGCTATTCGGGTCGATCGCCGGCCTCGGTGACTGGATGGGGCTGGCGTTCGCGAGTGCGTTCTACAGTATCGGATTCGGCCAGTACCTTACCACACTGCTCCCGATCCCGGGTGTCTTGTTCCTCTCTGATATCCAAGTGGGCGCGCTCATCGCTGGTGTGGTCTTCGTCGGGGTCAATTACATCGGCGCCAAGGAGACCGGCGGCGTTCAGACGATTATCGTGACGATTCTGCTGTCGATCCTCGCGCTGTTCGCGATCCAGGGGTGGCTCTCGTTCGACTTCGGGACGCTGCTCGGCGACGGCGGACTCGCGCCCCTCGGGTATGGAGCGATCCTTCCCGGGACGGCACTAATTTTTGTTTCGTTCCTCGGGTACGCGAAGATCGCGACCGTCGCCGAGGAGCTGAAGGACCCGGGCCGGAATCTCCCGCGAGCCGTCATCGGAAGCGTTGCCGTCGTAATGATCGCCTACGCGGTCCTCGTGAGCATTATGCTTGGTGTGGTGCCATGGCCCGAATTGAGTCAGACCGCACCCCTCACGCAGGCTACTCGGGTCGCGTTCCCCGGTGGGTTAGCCGGCATCGCCGTCACGGTTGTGACACTGGGTGCACTGTTGGCGACAGCCTCGAGCGCGAACGCGTCGATTCTCGCGTCGGCACGCATTAATTTCGCAATGGGTCGCGACCGGATCGTCACCAACTGGCTCAACGAAATTCACCCCTCCTACGCGACGCCGTACCGGTCGATTCTGGTCACGGGTGCGATGATCGTCGTCTTTATTACGCTTCTCGGACAGAACATCGAAGTCCTCGCGAAGGCGGCGAGCGTCCTTCATCTGGTCGTCTACGCGCTGATGAACGCCGCACTCATCGTGTTCCGCGAAACCGATCCTGAATACGAGCCCGCGTTCCGTGTCCCGTTCTATCCACTGACGCCGATCCTGGGAATGATCCTCTCGATCGGGCTGCTGGCGTTCGTCGGCCAACGCGAACTTCTCCTCTCGGCGGTATTCGTCGTCGCAGCACTGGTGTGGTACTTCGCGTATGCACGTCGTCGAACCGAGAACCAAGGGCTCCTCGGCCGACACGTTCTGAACCGGCAAGAGGAGTTTCCCCGAGCCGTGGTCAACGCAGCAGCGACCGTTGCTCCGGACGGCGCCGGTGAAGAACCCGACATCCCGACGACGATGGTTGCGCTCTCCAATCCTCGGACGGAACGCGCGCTTATCACGTTAGCGGCGGCGCTCGCGAGGAACGATGGCGGACGGCTCCTTGCGACTCACGTTATTCAAGTACCAGACCAGACGTCGCTTACAGCCGCCGCTGACCAGCGTGAGCGCCTGCCGGAGACGTCCGAGCAGTTGCTGGCCGACGCCCAAACCGATGCTGCCGATCTCGGAGTCCCAATCGAGACTCGAACGATCCTCTCGCATCAAGGTCTCAAGGAGGTGTTTGACGCGGCCCACGAGCACGACATTGACAGGCTGATTATGGGCCACCGAGGGACGCGCTTGGCCGGACGCCGTGCCGAAGGCCCCCTCGACGAGTTGCTTCACGAACCACCGTGTGACGTGCTCGTTCTCGATGAGCGCGGATTCGATGCAAGTGAAATCCTGTTGCCGACTGCTGGTGGTTACTCTTCAGACCTGTCCGCGGAGGTCGCAAAGGCGCTTCAAGCAACAGTTGGTGCGAACGTCTCGGTGTTGCATGTGGCCGATAATCCGACCTCGGGCCGAGAGTTTCTTCAGAACTGGGTCGCCGATCACGAGTTAGAAGAGGCCGAACTATTGATTGAGACGGGCGACGTGGAAACTGCAATCGAGAACGCATCGGCCGGTCGGACACTGGTCATCGTGGGAGCAACAGAGCGTGGTTTGCTCTCTCGAGTCGTGGGCGGATCGCTGAACATATCCGCCCTTGATGATCTCGATACGACGGTTTTACTCGCCGAACGACCACACACTCGCTCGCTCCGACAGCGTCTGTTAGGTCGATAGGGTTCCATGATTCTCTTTCTGGAGTTGCAAAGAATACATTCCATATGCATTGGGATGGTCGGTCTCAACTACTGTCGGCCATTGGAAGTTGAGACTACAGGGGGTTTAGCAGGGCTGTGATGCGTGAATTTGACCGATTCGGTCAGCGGAAACTGCCCCAGATGGCTCTCCAAGCGGCTATTCTTGTCATACTCCCAATCGTATGGGCGAATTTTCGAGACTTCCAATAGTGTAGCCACTCAGACGGCACGCTAACCCGAATAGAGTTCCTCACTACCCGATTTCAGTCTCCTTCTTCAGCAGCGTCAGCGTGTTGTCCGCTGTAATCACCGGTGAGTGCTCGTACTCCCCAGTCAATTCGACCTGTACGAGCAGATCGACAGCCCGCCAGATTGAGTACAACAGGCAGGCGAATGCGAAGTAGAAGAACCGCAGCCCGAAATCCTTCGACGTCGTCGCCGCCATGAACCGCTTTATCGATCTATAGCCGCTCTCTATTTCCCATCGGTAGCCATACTCCGTAAGGTGTCCGCTCCCCCGGTTCGTCATGAACACCGAATACTGCCGGTGGTCGTCGTGCTCGGAGTCCTCTTTCCGCCGGTAGATCAGTGTTGTTTCGTGCCATTCGTTCTTCCCGAGGTGGAGCTTCCAGTCGGTCTCGTATCGGTCCTGGTCACGCTGGAGCAATCGGTTCGCCTGAGCCTTCTCGCTGGTCTGCATCCGCTTTGGCACGACGTAGGAGAGCCCGCGCTGGCTGATCATCTCCAGGACGTGCTGGCTATCGAACTCCCGGTCCATCAGGACGTTATCGACATAGACGAGGTCCTCAGCCGAATCGAGCAAGTCCTCGATGATTTCCAGTCGTGACTCGCCTTTCCGTACCAGGCGAGCATCAAGGACCAGCGGGACGGCATTCCCGACCAGCTGGACCGTCGCCCACTAGTAGGCGTATTCGTCGGTCTTCTCCTTCGTCCCGATGATCTCGTCTTCGTAGCCCGTTCTATCGTCGCTGAACGGGTCAGCTTCGGTAATCTCGATTGCGACCACCCCGGCTCGAAAGAACTGCTCTGTCTCCGAAACTTCGTTTAGGAGCCGAGTGATGGACTGCTGGTACATCGCTCGCACCTCTTCAATCGAGAAATCGCGAATCTGCTCGCGATGGGCGTGACCCAGCGGCGTCCTGTCCCGCGTCGACTCGTAGACGAAGCTGCGAGCGCCCTCGTTAGCAGCCAAATTTTCGCGAAGGCCCAGATACGTTTGGAGGCCCCAGTATGCGTTCTCGTAAATCTCACAGCCCTCACCCCGATCCAGCGAGAACGCCGGAAAGACAACACGGCTGACATAGTCGGTGATTCGACCCGCCTGTTCCAAGACAGTCCGATCATCGGGGAAATCCTGCTTTCCGCGATTGTTCTGCTGCTGGGTGCGTCTCTCAGGCTCGCGTGGGACTGAAACACCCTCGTTATCCGCCTTGATGAGGATCATCCGAGCGCCCGTCAAGACTGTCTCGCGTAACTCTGCAGTAAACCGGTCGTGCCAGCTTCGCCACAGTGTCGATTGATCCGGAATCGCCTCAAGTCCAAGTTGGTCGACGAAATCGGGTCGACATTCGAGGTACTCGACTAGCGTAGTCTCGTGATCGAAGCCGTGGATTTCCTTGAGCAAGAAGACGCGAGATAGGGCCTCTATCTCGTATCGCGGAGTCCCTGAGTAGGTGTCGTGTGCTTCAAACCCTAAATATACCAGGGGGAAAGAAGCGACGAACTCCTCGACAGAGTGGTGGGCGTCGTGTCCGAACCACGTCTCTGCAACGGTACGGATGTCTGATTCCAGACCAGCGAGCGTGGACTGATCACAGACCGGATCTTCTGCGTAGGATGGCCAATCACGGTACTGTCGGCGCGCGATTTGTCGAAATACCGTCTGACGACTGTCGCGTGTCGAAGCCACACCGGAGCCTCGCACAGGCGAAGCCAAGAATTCGTCTTTCTGTATCGCGTTTCTACCCCCCTGTCCAGTAGAATTTTACGAGGGAGAGACACGGTATCTACGACTAGATGGGACGCGATCCGAGAGAGTACTACTGATCCCAACTAAGACTGGCGATTGTGGGGAATTGCTCTTTCGCAGTCGCAGGCGGATGGTAGTATCGTGATACAACCTCGTGGTAGCCGAACTCCGGCGGGATGATTGCACAGGCTTTCGCCAGCAGTTCGTCGGCGGTATGCGTGATGACGCGAATCCGCTTGTTCCGCTCGAAGAGGTGGACTCCGAGAGCTACTATCGTTCCATCTCGCCGGTTGTTCGTCGTGGGATACTTGCTATGCTGGTTGAGGAAGTGGTTGGCCTCCTGCCACGCCTCCATAGTGGGACCGGACTCGGCGTCAGCCGAGTCACTCTCTGGATCTGGTAGCGATACGACACGAATCCACCCGTCGTCGATTCCGTGATCCAGATACGGGTTCGTCGTGCCATCTGTGCCGTGGTCTGCCAGTTCCTCGTAGATGAGTTCTGGAACCCAAATCTCAGTTTGTGCTTGCTTGACGGCATCTTTGAGCCTGTCGAGATGTGAGTTCGGGTGTTTCCCGAGACTCCGAAAGACGACTGTATCGACGATGTTGGCCGTGTAAACCCGGCCGTGTTCGCCCGCGCTCATTCCTCAGTCTCGTCGCCGTTGTGCTGCTTACTGTCGACGGTGGATGGAGTGTACGTCTCTGGGCTGGACGCACTCTCACCGAAGTCCCGAATCGCGTAGATGGCGTCGACGAGGTCGTAAGTCATCCCGGAGGAGAGGCCTGTGAGGTCCCCAATCTGGCGTATGGTGACTTCTCCTTCGTGATGATCCATCACGAGATCGTGTGCGAGAGCAAACGTCAACAGGCCGTGTTCTTCGAGGACGCGGTCGATGACAGGATATTCGTCTCGATGGCTCAGTACCGCCACCAGCGACGGTGTAATCGACACTGCCACGTCTCGTACCGTTAGGGTCAGTTCGAAGTCCTCGGCGGCGTAGGTTGTCGCGCCGTTCTCTTCGCCGATGTCGGTAATAAGTCCTGCACTGGCGAGTGTACTGAGATAGTCGTAGACAGTTTTCTTCGAGACTGCCGCCTCGTCGACGAGTTCAGGACCGGTCGCAGTCCCTTTGCTGCGGATATTCGTATAGAGGGCGGCAAGGGCGACGTTATTTACAAGATCCGTGAACGTATGGATACCCGTGATTCGCTCAGGAGTTCCACCTGCATTCTGGACGTGGTCCGTGTCGTAGGACATTGTTGTATAGAGTTACGAAACTCGAAACACTAAATATTGGGGTCTGTAGGCTATCTCCTATCGCAGGGAATCTACGACAACTCACAGAACAAGGTAGATGATTACGGCCGATCGAGCCATATGCATTGAGACATCCAGCCTCAGCTACTGCCTGGCGTCGCTTCAGGCCAAAGGATATCAGCTGTGGTCAACTCATTTACCCCGATTTTCGACGGACGGCGAGGGGACTAATCATACCGGTTTGGAACTTAGAGAATGCCGTGAGACGATCTCGTCTGTCCCGCCCAGCTTTTGCACTGGATCTCGCTGTCCAAGTCAGGGTGGTTGTTCAACAACTGCAGATTACGTATAACTCGTAATTTACGGAATCTACGAAATAGACGTCTGACACAGATTTATGTGTAATCTCCGTGAATTACGAAATATGCCACCACTGATGTGGAGCGGAAAACGAAGGGAGAGCCCGTCAATCCCGCAAAGACCTATCCAATTCAGAGGCCGTGATCGTAATGTGCGCAAATTACGCAAAATTCGAGATAGTCGTAATTTTCGTGGCTTTCGTCAATTGCGTACAATTCGTGATTTACGCAATTTGCAGAGCCACCACGCAATACGGAATATACGTAAATCACGAAATGCACAGACTATGTGTACCCCACGAGCTAGCACGTCAATCAACGGTGATCGAGATGGCGAATAGGCTCACAGTTGCGATGCAGAAGGGGGGCGTTGGGAAATCAACCACCACAATCAATGTCTGTGGGGCACTCGCGTACGCAGAAGCGCTCGCGGATGAGAACGACGTCCTGCTCGTCGACGCTGATCCACAGGGGTTCGCTACAATCACACTCGGTTTCCGAGATTATTACGTGAGCGGTGACGCCGTCTCGTTGTACGACCTTATGCTCGATTTCGAGCGGTTTAGTGAGGTTAACGATATTATACAGTCACACGAGGAGTTCGATGTCCTTCCTGCTCACGGGAGTAATTTCAAGCTCGAACGTGAACTCTGGTCGGCAAACCGGTCGCTCGAACGACTCGATATGATCCTTGATGAGGTCGAAAGCGATTACGATTACATGCTAATCGATTCGCCACCGAACCTTGGACCACTCGCCGACGGAGCACTTCTCGCGGCAGAAAACGTTCTCTTTGTCTCACGAGCGGATTCGATCGCAACCTTCTCAATGAATCTCCTCACCCAGGAGATTACCCAGCTCGAACGAGAATTCCAGCGCGATATCGGCATCGTCGGCGCAGTCGTGAACGCAGTGACGAGAAACAAAATCAGCGATAACCGCCTCGACTGGTTTTTGGATAACCTCGGCGAAGAGAACGTCTTCATCGTCCCAGAGACCGTCGCAATCGAAGGGGCGTTCAACCAAGGGCATTCAGTATACGAATTCGAGCCATCGAACCGCCACCGTAATCAGAAGGCCGAGGAAGTGCGGGAGATCTACGACCGCCTCGCCGACCACGTGGAGGGACACTATGCCTGAAGAGGACGACGACGCCCTTGGACAGATGCTCGGGGATCGAATCAAGGGGACCAAGGGTGACGCAGCGGATGAAGAGCGAGACACAGAGGAGCTCAGCAATGAAGTTGAAACAGAATCTGCCTCGGATAGTGATGCCAGCGAAGCATCGTCCCCAGACAATACGGAATCTACGCAAATTACGCAATCTACAGATGAGTCTTCTGAGGATGACGAAACTGGGAACGGGACAGAGTCAGAGACGGAAGAAGGCACCGTCCGGTCTCGCTCCCCGTTCCCGCTGTACGTAACTCCCGACTTGAAAAAGACTGTGCAGAATCGCTTCGAGAAGTTCAATGCTCAGCGGACACTGAACGATGAGGCTCAAGTCGAGAAACACAAGCACTTCATGGAGGGCTTGTTACGCGCTGGACTCGATCATCCTGAACTAGAAGAGTACGTCCTTGACGAATTCAAAGACGACTGAACACTAACTCGCTGGCTCACAGATCAAGTTTTTTCTAATACGACTCAATCCCTTCTTCGGACCGATACATAGCCAGAGGTACGTAATCAGAGCGAACGAGAATCAGACGCAACCACACTGGCGAACGCGACGTTCTGTTGCACCTGCTCGATCTCCACGGTCGGCTGCTGGCCGGGTTGGGTATCGGGGACGATCACGACGTAGCCGCGGTCGACTTTCGCGATCCCGTCACCCTGGTCACCGACCGTTTCGATTGTCACCTCGCGTACTTCACCCTCCTCAACAGGCGGCTCAGAAAATTCACGCTGACGGTCAGACTGGGCACGATCTGCGGACGCGGACTCGTGCTCATCCTGCGCCGACGTGGGTGCGTCAAAGACAGCGATCCGATACGTTTCTCCGAGAGAGACAGCGTCATAGCTGAGTTCTCCGGACGGAACCTCGAGAACGTATGTCCCGTCACGCTCGTGAACAGTCGCGCTGAAAACAGAGCGAAGCGAGTCCGGAATTTCGACCATTCGATAGTCTATACCTGGCTAGTAGAGAACTTAACTCCACGGAAGCGGCATAAGATAGTGACCTCCTGTACTGTCGGTTGTTAGTCCACCACCTCGGGGGCAAGCCCCGTGCATCCGCCTCGGACCGCTTGTGAAGCCACCGTTCTGCCACTACTGAACCGTGAAAAAATGCGATCTTGTTCGTACAGCCACACGGGATCTACAAACATCGCGTCGAAAGAAATTAACCAACACATCGACTCATCAGACAGTCTGTTGGTTAATTCCGTGACATACTGTGGTCTCAACAAGAATTCGAGAGGGTAACTGGATCACCGACCGGGACAGAGAACCCTACGACAACCTACGAATAAGCGTCGTTGAACTCCCGTTCACGGCGCATCAGCTCCTCGACACCGTGCTCGAGAATACCCCGCCCCATTGCCGTCGGCCGATAGTACGTGTAAAAACCCTGGCTGTCAGCGGTCCGTCGCTGGCGCTTGTCAACGAGCCCGACGTCGACCAGTTCGTCGAGATGGTAGTGGAAATTGTGGGATTCGACATCGACCGCGGCCTTGAGATCGGCAGCACTCAGTTCGTCGTTGGCGACGAGCGTGCGGAGGATCCGGAACCGCGTCGGATGGCCGATCGCCTGTTGCATCGCGAGATACTCCTCGAGCGTCAGCCCGCTATCCTCGGGAAGCGGTGGTTCCGGCTGACGAACCTCCTCTGTTGGCTGGCGATCGGTTTCGGACATTTGAGGGTGCCTCGGGTTCTACGTTGGGACGCCACGTACTTAGTCGTTCTCGACTAGAATATTTCTGAGAACATCGATATTTATATACAGCCATTCCGAATCAACGAGTCGAATGCGGCAACGGATTATCGATAATCTCCCCCGTGCCGCCGGTGATTCAGATGCGCTCGCTCCAGTTCGGCGGGAACAGTTTCTCGTCTATCTGATGGGCCCATATCGGACATTCGACGTCGACGCGCTGCTGCCGGCGGACGCCGATGTCGAAACCGATGCCCCGTCGTTTGCGACGTGGGACGATACCAGCGGCGAGTACGCCGAAGACGAGGTCTTGCGGCTCCTGCAGGAAACGCGGGACTGCCTCCGCGACCGCGGCTTCAATGCCTTCCTCGCAATCGACGTCGGGATTCCGCTCGACGAGATGGATGCCGCCACACAGAGTATCGCCTTTGCGCAAGCGAGTAATGCAACGATCTTCATCGCTCCACAGGTCGGCGACAACCTCGGTGTCGGGATCGAGATCGGGAGCGTCCTCGAGGATATTCTATCAACAGCTGGAATGCAGGGGCCGGCAGCCGATGCAACGCCACCAACGCGTGCGCGACGGGTTATGGTCGCGACCGAACCATCGGTTCGAAGTGCGATGCTTGGCGCCGTCCACGCGCGCTGGGATGCCAGTGTCCGGGCGTTCACCGATGCCGCGGACTGCTGTCGGCTCTGCGCACAGTTCTGTACACATATTCAGAACGAGGAACTCTACGGTTCGCTCGACTGTCTGGACTGATCGGCCTCGCGGTCACCCGGGAAGACCTCTTCGCGGGAGCTGCTGCGAAATTCAGTCGTTTTAGACACGAGATCAACCTTGTCCGGATCTACACCGAGGACACGAGCCCAATCGACACCGCTGACCTCAACATAGGACAATTTCTTGTGACGCTCGTACACGTCATCCAACATAAACTCCGCATCCGGCTCTCCCGGATAGCACGCCGTCGCTCTAGCACCCTGCAACACACGTTCGCAGCCGTGCCGCAACCACCCTGACATCTGGAACGACGTGAGTTGCCCCTCAGTCTGATTCAACGGATCATCCGGCCTGTACCGCTCCCCCGGCGCGTGATGTCGATCCGTCACGATCCCATCCCCCGGCGCCAACAACCCAATCTCCAACCCCACATACACATCCGGGAACGTCACCTCATCCTCACTCTCCGGAATCGTGAGATCCATCTCCAAATGCTCATCATCAAACGCCGGCACGTCCGACATCACGCATCACCCCCGCACGGAGATTCACACGCACCCAGCTCCGCACAGCGCTCCGCGACCCGGACCCGGAGTACACGATCAACCAGTGACGCCGGCTCATCACGCTCCCGATCTGGGTCCAGTTCGGGCACTCGCTCAGATTCAACACCCCTGTCGCGCACGCGCTCTCGCGTCTCGTTTGAAAGCCACTGCACGGACTTCGTTGACGCCGCGCTCACCGCCACCGGTTCCGGGGCAACAAGCACCGGCCACGACGACTGCGTCGCCTGATCCGAACACACACCGACACGCCCCTCAACAAGCAACTCACGCACACCGAGCGTGAAGCACTCCGACGGCACGTACCGCCCATCAGCACACTTCGCATACCCAATTTGGAACGTCGGCTCCTCGATAGGACGGAAGGCATACACCACGACAGGTGCGCCTTCCGGCAACCACTGACCTTTCTCGACCTACAGTAACCAAGCGTCTTGACCGGCTATATGCTGCTGATTATATCGGGTATGTACACGAACCTACAGCACTCTGGCAATTATCTGAGGATCCCAGATATCGTTGAGAGCCCCTGTTTGAGGCCTCGATCCGACGTATATCCACGGCATAGTCGACGATCAAGTGGGTGTAGAACTTTTATTTTGAATTGAGTAGATGGTGGCGTGGCCACGAATCGTCCAGTATGTCGGCTTTGGTGTCGGATCCGTCATCAGTAAGGAGTCCGACGTGGTATAGGTGGTATTTGAATCAGAAGTGGATGCCTGTGTATACGGTTGAATCAGTGAGCTGTGAATCACTAATGTTGCCGCCGGCGGTGAGAACGTTTTCGTGCCGTGATCTGCTGAGGAAGGCTTCGACGCCGTTTGGCAGGTTCGTCCGCCAGACTTCCCGAGCAGCGGCATTCTCGGAAGCAGTCGACACGCTTTATTTCGTTGTTCGGGATGACGATAGCTATTATAGTGGTACCGAGGACACAGAGTGGGAAATCCCAGACGCGGGCACGGTTAAGAAAATCAATAAAGATCAGGTCGAAGTGTTTCCCGGCGGCGGATGCCTCGTCTGTACAATTGGGACCAGCGGTGAAGAAGATAAGAACGAGTCAGTATACTGTTCTTCTGAATAGGTCGGATTAATCGAACCCGTGGATAGTACGGTGTGCTCGCAGGAATTTCTTATGCGGTCGTAATTGGCTCTCTTCAGGAATCCGAAGCCCTTGACCGTCTAATCGTCTGAATTCTTCGTATCCTCGCTGGTTTTTAGCTTCCTGTACGAGAATACTGTAATCCTCTGCGATGCTGAACCAACCTACATCAAACGCCCAATGATGTAGTTTACATAGTGTGATACCATTACGGAGATCGTCGCTACCATTTCGTTTCTTAGGATAGATATGGGCCGCTTCGATTTCTGGTGCTCCCTGCGGAGACCTTCGTCTAGCTCCGCATACTGCGCAAGAGTTATTGTAGATATCTCTCACTCTCCGACGAAATGCGCTTGACCGTATGATTCGTTCTGTCGGTGTGCGCTTGACCGTCGTTTCGAGTTTAGGTTCTCGACTGAGTCTCGAATTCAGGTCTTCTATAGTCTCTTCAACTGAGCGAATCGACTCACTCAATGGGGCATTCGTGTATCGCTGTATGAAATTCTGAACACTTCCAAAGTCATCTCGAAGCGTCCTATGACGACTCTCTGTGGGGCGTATGAAACCTTGTGGATAATCCATATTGTAGCCGAGGGCGTTATGTACGTCTTTTGCGGGAATTTCCACCTGCTGGACATTGCTAAGATAGATCAGAAATGGCCAAGGCTCCTCTAGATCATTCACCAGTCGCTTTCCGTCATAGGTCGTCCACAACTGATCACCGATGATCTCATCGTATTCTGTGTCAACAACCTCGGCGAGATGTGTGTAGACTCCGGATTTCGTGTAGAACAGTACGATGTCTCCGGCATCCAGTTTCTGCCAATGGACTTCATTTCCGCTGACTGTACCCCATACACTAACTTTTTCATCAAACCCTGAGGATTTTATTCTCGGATAAGTGTCTGTATCCACCCCGTCCAGAACCGTACTCTCGAAATGTTCATATGTTTTAGTTTTATGTTCACGGCTACACGGGGCAAGAAAAATTTGTTTTTTGTCAGACATATAGTCGTATAGTTGTAGATTATAATAAAACTGTTTTGGGAGTCATAGTGAAAAAACTCCGCGACTGAATTAGTCTCTGTGGCCGGCAAAACCATCGAGTTGTTCAGTCCTCTAGTGAATACTCGGGTCGGGCTGGGCAACTCCAGCGAATGTCGCATTCGGCGCAGGTGCCTTCTGAAGGGGCGTCGGCGGGTGTGATGTCGAACCAGTTGCCGGCCTCGCGGTCGGTCTGGATTTGCTGGACTGTGCGTTCGAAGTCTGCTAGTGAGTCCTGGACGGTGTCGTCGTCGAATGTCAACTCGAACATCGCGTCTGTGCGGGTTTCTTCGCCGAGGAAGTAGATGACACCGCGGTCGGGATAGGATCCGCGGGCGTAGCGGTATAGTTCAGCGTAGGTTTTCAGTTGGGCGCTGTAGTCGGTGAGTTCGTGGCCGCTGTCGGGTCTGCGTCCGGCTTTGTAGTCCCAGATTTCCCGGCCGTCGTCGTCGCCGACGAGGACATCGACGACTCCTTCCAGGACGAACTCCTCGCGGTTGCTTTGGAGTCGGCGCTCGGTGTCGATTACGCGTGGGTAGAGTCGGTCGCCTTCTCGGCGGTTGAACCGTTGGATGTACTGTAGCGCCGTTTGTTCGGCGTCTTCGCTCATCGGGTAGATGTTCCGTGTTTTGAGTGCTTCTGCGACTTCGCGGAAGTAGCGTTCTATATCGTCGTCGGTGGGCATGGTGCCTTCGGTTGAGCCGTCGAGTTCGCCGGCGTAGTGTCGGTGAGCTCGGTCGAGTGTTTCGTGGACGACGCGTCCGAAGAACAATTGTGTCACGTGGTTCGGTGCGAAGTCGAGGTCGGTGTAGTAGCCGTACTGTCGTTTACACCGTCTGTAGGCGAGTACGTCTCCTGTGATGCTGTATCGTCGTTTGAGGTCAACGTCGTGGAGTTCTCCGACCGAGCCTGTGGTGTGGTCCAGGAAGTCGTCAGGGGTGTTGATGCGACGTGATCCGTCGAACCAGTCGGTCGTCAGTGCGGTGCCGTCGTCGTAGCCGAGTGTGAGTTGGGTCGGTGTGTCGGCTTGGTCTAGTAAGAGCAGGTCTTCCTGTGCGCGGGAGTAGGCGACGTAGAACCGCCGGATTTCGTCGCGGACTGAGCGTTCGTCTTCGCCCCCAAGAGGTGAGATGTCGGCGTACGGTGCGAGTTCCTCTTCGATCCAGTAGGTGCCGCCGAAGGTCCAAGGCTCGCTGTCGAGGTCGCTGGTGAACACGACTGGGAATTCCAAGCCTTTGGCCTGATGGACGGTCATTACTTGAACGAATCCGGATGGGAGTTGGTCGTGGGGGTCTTGCGGTTCGTCGAAGTCCGTGGCGTGTAGGTACCCACAGAAGAGGTAGTAGAAATCCGCGAGGAACTTGGTTGAGACGGAGTTCGCCCACGACGACGCGGTGAGCGTTGATCGTCCTGAGACGCTGGCGAACGCATCGAACAGTTTTGAGAGCTGCCCGAGTCGTCTGCCGCGGGCGGGGGCGTCGTCGCTTTCGACCCACGTCAGGAACGGGTCGAACGAGAGGATCCGGTAGAATAGGTCCAACAGGTTCAGTCCGAGTGACTCGTCCTCGGTGGCTCGGAGTTCGGTGCCGATCTGGTCGACGTATCGGTCCAGCGCGGTGGCGTCGTGCTGATCGACGTACTCGTCGAAGCCGTCGTACCAGTCTTGGATCTGGCCTGTGACGCGGCCCTGGATGCCGCGTTTCTGCAGTGCATCAAGTTCGGGATCGAGAGCCCGGATGATCGCACCGAGTGCGAATTCGACTTCAGGTTGGTCGAGAAACGCTTTGTTCCGCGGGTTGTGGACGGGGATTCCTCGTTCCCGGAGTGCGGTTACGAACTGGCCTGCCCAGCGGTCGGTTTCTTTGGTGCTTTTGAAGAGGTATGCGACTTGGCTGTAGTCGTCAATGTACCCGGTGTCGTGCATACGGTCGACGAGTTCGGCAGCGATGGCTGCGGGCTCGGCATCGGAGTTGCCTTCAAGAATCGCACGGACGCTTTCGATGTTCTCGGTCCCGTCACGCCCGACTTCCATTGGCTGTTTGCCCGGGGCACGTGCACCGTCGACCTGCATCGCCGGGTGGTTGTCGATGTAGCGATTACACCACGAGATGATGTCTTTCGTCGACCGGTAGTTCGTTCTTAGTTGGACGCTTTCGACGAATGTTCCGAACCGTTCTCGTAACCGTTTCGGAAACTGGATGAGGCACTCGACGGTGCCGCCGCGGAACCGGTAGAGGGCTTGATCGTCGTCTCCGACGACAGTGATGTTCGGCCGATTCATTTCTTCAAGCACCTGGAAATAGAGTTCTTGCTGGAGCGGGTTCGTGTCTTGGTACTCATCGACTAAGACGTGCTGTAACGCCGGTCGTTCCCGGCCGGATTCCCCGTGGATGAATCGCTGTCCAGCCTCAGTATCGATGAATTCGATGAAGCGTTCGAGTAACCGAGCGAAGTCACAGCGTTGCTGTTCGCGGAGCGTTTCCCGGTATTTTTCAAGTCCTTCGGCGCACGCCCGCCACGGTCGGTCTTTGTGGCGTCGGAGTCGGTTGGTTGAGGCGCGGTATTGTGAGACTCGATTGAAGAGTTTCGAGGTAATCTCGGTTGCTTGCCATTTGTTCGGTCCGTGCTGATCGTGTACTTGCCAGCCGTGGAGTTCCTCGAAGAACCGCCAGTCCTCATCTCGGGCATCGATGGCTTCGGGCACCGTGTCCCATTGCCCGTTCAGATCGGAGCCGCTGATGTAATCGACGAAGTCACAGTGCCGGTACATAAACAGTTGCTGGCCGTCTTCGTCGAGCAGTTCGACGTTGGCGTAGTCCTGATACCGGTACTCCTGCATAATATCGTTACAAAGCGAGTGGAGCGTCCCGACGCGGATCTCATTCGCATCGACGGCGTCGCCGAAGCCGATCGCGTCGAGTCTGTCAACGATGCGTTCTTCGAGACTTTGTGCGGCCTTCTCGGTGAACGTTGTCAGCAGGATACTGCCTGGCGGGACGGAATCGACCAGCAGAAGTTTCAGCGTACGGGAGACGAGCACCTCTGTTTTGCCACTGCCTGGCCCCGCAGTCACGTGGAGTGGTCCTTCGTCGTGGAGAATGGCTCGTTGTTGCGGGTCATTGAACGACCAGTCGGGATCGTCGAATCGCTCTTGGTTGGCTTCTTCGAGCCGTCTAACAAACTCGGATTCGTTCAACGGCAGATCGTCCATAGGCCTCATATGTTGTTGAGATTTCAAATAATTGGTCGTGTAGTTTTCAACACCCGGTTTTCGTTGCCGTTCAGGTTAGTTGCCGCCTTGGTGAATACCGGTTTCTTTGAGGCGTTCTGGGTCGGCAAAGGGGTTCTTGCCCGTGATTCGCTCGTCGCCCCCTTTGGTCGTCACCCGCTTGCCCGAATTCAGGGTCGGACGTTTGCTAGTAGTGTTCGTCTTTTCTTGATCCGCGTCTGGTGCTTCCTCTGTTGAGTCGCTTTTTTCTCCCGACTCGGGTTCGTGATCCGTAATAGGCGTTATACGGAGCACGTCTTGGAGAACGAGATACTTCGAATCATTGTGTACTCCGACGATGTACTTTTTGTAGATGCCGGTTACCGCGTAGGTATCGTTGCTGGCGCTGGGTACTTGGCCAGGATTCTCGAACCCGACTACTTGGATCGAGTCGTCGTCGGTGGGTTCGATAAACACGCCCGTGTCGTCGATCGTGACGGGATAAGTGATCTTCTGTCCGGGATCAGCGGAATACAGTTCGTCGTTGAGTGCTGCCGTTTCGGGGGCGCGTGGAACAGCGTCGTGAGTCATATGTTTGAACACCGTGTGGCGAACGGGATGTCAGCCGGCTATCGGTTCGCCCATCAGAAGCACGCGGTCGTATAAAAAGTCGAAAACCGGCCAGGAGTTACAGTTAGTAACCTCAACCGTAGATGGTTGCACAGGCCGAGTTGCCGAGCGGACTCATATGACCAACCATCTCAAACAAGCTGATTCACGAGCCCGTGGAAGGATCGAACCTGTATCACGTCTCGGTTAGATCTTCGTGTATTCCGTCGCGTCAGCCAGCAATTCGTCGAATACGTCTCTGGATCGGAGTGTCGGTTCGTTCCCGACTACAATCACGTCCTGTCCACTAGATAGCAGCGAATAGAGAACTTCGGGGTCGTCAAGTGGGGGTCGAACGATACGGTCCTCGTTCGAGGTGGCGAAGCTGATGATCGTGTGGTCGGCAATCGACCCGTCGAGTTCTTCGGGTCGGCGAACTGGAACATCAACTTCCTTCTCGTCTAGCAGCCGGGCGATTTTGGTGCCGTGTTTCTCGAAGGGCGTCACAACCGCGTCTGGGTCTTCGGCTTCAGCCACCTCGGTGACGATGCGTTCGGCAATGCGATTCGATAGCAGCGCCCGACTGAACTGCGGGAGTTCAGATGGCTCGGCCTGAATAGTCACCTGGTGGTGCGTGGGATCCTCGCCGTCAAGCGGTTCTTTCCCGCTGAGGAATAAGCTCTCGTCATCAATCACGACTACCGTTCCCTTCCGCAGTTTCGTCGCATCGAGTTCGGTTCTGTCCTCGAATAGTTCCCGGGCCGCCATCGGCGAGAGCGGTGTGTCTGTGACATCGAAGACGAGTCGCTGGCCGCTTCCGGTCGCTGCTGGAACTGATGCTTCCAGTTCGACTGTATCAAGCGCTGTTTCCTCGTCGCCTTCGATCCCGAGGAACTGGATCTCTCCGTCGATCGCGTCCCACGGGCCATCGCGGTAGAACTTTCGCAGTGCGGGCGGTGCCTCGCCCTGTAGTTGGAGACTAGCTGCTTCCTCGGTCGGGAATGCTCTGTACCGCTCGAACTGTTGTTCGAAGTAGACATCGAGGCTTGCGTTTGCGGCTGCCGTGCTGAGCAGACGGGGACCGCTCTGGCGAGAATCCCCAATGGCGACGAGACGATCTGCGATGTCGGCGAGGAAGTGAAACTCCGGTTCGGTGAGTCGTTCGGCTCCGAGAAGCACAAGCACGTCGAAGAAGTTCTCAGAGTGGTCACGATTCCCGAACGAGCCCTCCTCAAGTCGGTGGAAGAATTCCCGGCCACCACCAGGACCGGAAAGCCCGGTCGCCTGCTGGATCGTCGAGACGAGCGATCGAGAATCTAGCAAGCGATCTTGAATCTCGTGGTATCCATCGTCATTTTCTATCGCGTCGGGGCCGCCTGTACCATCGAGGCGATAATGATCGCCGTCAGGCTGTGCCGCGACTGCCTGCTCAGCCTGTTCGGGCGTCGCACACAGAACTAAGGCCCGCCGGGCTTCGGTCGGAACGGTCCCGTCCCCACGTGGGTCCGGGTACGGGGCGGTCACGAGTTCCCGGACTAGTGCGCCGAGGTCTTCGGTTCGTC
This sequence comes from Halobellus ruber, assembly GCF_014212355.1. Lineage (NCBI taxonomy): Archaea > Methanobacteriati > Methanobacteriota > Halobacteria > Halobacteriales > Haloferacaceae > Halobellus > Halobellus ruber. The sequence continues at coordinate 20,242 of NZ_JACKXD010000007.1, read as the reverse complement.
GGGTGCTTACAGGAAGATCGACGAACAACTTCTCGCGGTCGAGATACTCCGGCACTGCTGACGTGGACACGGTCGGTGGAATCTCGTCAGACTCACGCTCGTCAGAAGTGCTGTTTAGTTTGTCACCGGCATTCCGGCGCTGTGCGAAGTCGAGATACGGCAGATATCGATCGTCGATCGTCTCAACACTGAAGGAGTACGTGGCTCTGTACGACGTATCCGGCGCCAGGAAGTCAGCCACGTTGACACCGGGTTCGACGGGGCTAAACAGGAACTGTCCCTCAGATCGACCGAAGTAAATGGCGCGGTCCGAACTCGTTCCGTCTTCGGGTTCGATTCTCACGATTTCTCCCGGTTCGAACGCGGGTACAACCGATTGTGTCGATTCAAATTGGATGACGGTTCCGGCTGCTCGCGCACCGACACAGTCCATTTCGGGGATCCTGTAGCCGGCTTCAGTAAGGACTGTGTCATCGAAGGTATCGACAGCACTTCTGGCGGTCGCGCGCGCCCGTCGCTCTTTCTGGAATGCGACTCTGACACTCTCGTAGTGGTCGATGACCTCTGGGTCACGATATTCGAGTCGCTGATCGCACCGGTCGAACAGTGAACAGTCTGTTGTTAACTCGTTGCCGTCGAACTCGTAGCAAGGCCACCTACGCTCGTTCTGGCAGTGGTAGGTACACGCCGGCGGAAGGGTGTCGTCGGGTCCGGATATCCACTCTTCGACGGCGAATGAACAGCCTTCACACTCTCGGTTGTACGTCGATGGCGGCGCAAACGCATCACCCGTTTCAATAACCTCGTTCCGCGCGTGTAAGAACTCTTGAACATCATCCATCGTAAGTGCTACCTGCTCGAACCGGACACCGTCGCTTTGCACGTTCGGATACACAAGATAGCCGTCCTGACCGTGGTTGACTGACTGCCGGAACGACTGTCCTCGGTCGATGCGTTCCAACAGGAGAGCGAACAGGTAGAGTTTGATCTGCTTGCTATGAGTCCGAACGTCGTCCGTATCCGGTTTGCGGGTTGTTTTGATGTCGTACGGTGTGCCGTCAAGCAGGATATCCACGCGGCCTGCGTACCCATAGTCGTTCGAGAGATACTGTTCAACGCTGACGTGGTCCGCCGAGTCGATCCGGGTGAGGAACTCATCGTCAGTGAATAGCGTCGTCACAGCATCTTTGACGTGGTCTCTTACGTCGAGGCCCGCCCCTGAGAGTACGAGTAATGCCTGTTCGAATCCGAATTCAGCGGCGAACTGGTCTTCGCAGAATGATTCGACAGTCTCGTGTGTCCACGATGCGTCCTGAAACCGGTCGAGGTGCTGCTTGAATGCGTTCTCGGTTATTTTATGAACCGCGTTTCCTCGAAATCGGGCCTCTTGCTCGTAGTTTTCGACATCGAATTTATTTCCTGGATAGACTCGTTTGACGTACCGTAAGTAATACTCTCGTGGACATCGCTCTTGCGTGCGGAGTTTGCTCTTGCTGATGAGTTTCCCGGGATCTCGGATCACGAACGAGGTGACGTTAAGATAGAATGCGTCGTCGCCGCCCCGACGATTCGGGATGGCCCGCAATAGCAACTCTTCGCCACGCTGGAGGGTGAGTCCATCGTTGTGTCCGTCATCACTTTCGGTTGAGACACCAAGAGTGGAAAGGACATACGGTGCGGTGCGTTCGAGATCGGGATGCGGTGGGTCCCCTGCCCAGAAACTGAGGAACGCCTTCTCATCGATGTCATTATGCGGATCATCAATGAGATAGACTGTCAATTCGTCTGTCCCTTCGCCTGGCATCGGGTCGCTTTGGACCCGACAGCGAACGGTTACTTCGGGTCCTGCGTCTGTTCCCTGATCATCGAGAATTGTAGCGAGACTGTGAATCATTGGTCTAACACTGCCGTGAGGAGCCGTCTATTGAGCCGTGCTGCCTGTTGTCCGGTTCCGTGGAGACAGATGGTTGAATCAGTCTTGAGACAGTCGGGACAGGCCGTCACACACTGGACGGTTAACTCGCCGAGTCGCTCGCCGAGTTCGGCGATGTCCCGTCGTCCCGAATCGTCAGCGAATCGCTCGTATGTGGTCTTGATTCGTGGATCGGTGAAGACGTGCCTGTTGAGATGGAGAGCGAGATCCACGACTCGTGGTGTCCTCTCGATCGTTTCCTTGACGGACATATACTCTGTAGCAACGTAGGAGTAGAACGCTGCGAGCTCTCTCGTTTCGAATAGGATCCGTGTCCGTTGTTCGACGCGTGAAAGCAGGTCTTCCTTTGAGTAGTGCTCGAAGTCACCGACGACACCTGACAGTTTCGACTCGGCCAGCGACGTAAACTCGTCGTGATCATTGTGATAGATGTCGTACAGCGTACCGCTTGGGTGGCTACCGAGCAGTTCGATAGTCGCACGATCTGAGGCGGCAGAGTGACATCGTCCCTGCGCTGCGAGTCCTGCTTCAATCCCAACGCTCGGATTCTCCCGTACTTGTTCGTACACCTCTTTTGCGATGCCAGCACCGCCCTGAATCGGATCGTACACCGCGATCCGGGCGACATCGTCGTCACTCTCCTGAAACGTGACATCATACCATAGTTCGAAGGTAGTACCTGAACCGGTCAGGTCGTTCGACCACGTCGACAGTGCGTGTTCCGCCGAGTGGACGAGAATCCGTTCCGCGAAATTCAACAGGAGCGTCTCGTTCCGACACTCGGCCAAGATTTTAGCGACGGGGTCGTAATGGTTCTCGATCGCGTCTAATGCCCGGGAAGCCTCACGTCCTTCGTACCCGAGTAATCGAAGATGGCGCGAGGAGTCCTCTGGGAGTAGCCGCTGTACCTCGTCAATAACACCCGTCCCTGACAGGCTGAACACCCCCATCGGTTCGTTGTCAACGACGCGTCGCCAATAGTCGATTCCAAGCAGGTGTTCAACCAGAGGTTCGATGGCGAAAACGCTCTCCAATGCGTTCTGTTCGAAGAACAACTCTTCCCAAATCTTCGTCTGTAGGAACGCTATCCGGAGATCCCGCTTAAGATACGGGTTTGAATCGATAGCGCGTTTAATATTCGAGCGTAGGGAATCCCGGTCAAGTTCGAAGCTCAGCAACTGGCTTCGCTCCCGACTGGCAACGAAGGCATCCCTTTCGTCTTCTTCGCAGCGGTACCGGATGATTTCCGACCGCGTTCGCTGTGAATCTTCAGGGTAGAGGGTAAGCAACGACGCGTAATAACATCGAATGAACCGACGATCATCATCAAACGAGAATCCGTTGACAATGTCGGCATCTGCGACAGGTGTCGTGTCGGATTCGAGTGATCCTTCGACGTGCTTGAACCAGAGGTAGTTCGTCGTCGGATCCGACGAGAGTGGCTCGTATCGCATTGGCGGGTCACCCGTCCAGACAATACCTTTGTCTTCGATCCACACGTAGTCCGTGTCGTTCTTATCTTCCATCGTCACCCGGACCGTCAGCGGGACGTACACGCGGACCCCCTCAGGATCGAAGGGTAATTCGGCGTAGTCAACCTCGGAGACAGAACCGATGAGTTCGGTAAGCGGAAATGAGTCTGCCCATTCGAACATCGGTCCGATATCGGCGTGACCGAACCGCGTCTCGTGGTCCCAGGCTCCCCGCCACAGGTCGAAGTTCCCCCACCGCTGTTTGTACCCGCCGGGAAGAAAACTGCTGAGCATCTGATTGAGGTTTTCTTGGCCGAGATTGCCATCGCTCTCCCCGTCAGCATTCACGACAGTCACGTTTCCGCCGACTTCCTCTGGAATGAACGTCCCTGAAACGACGTATGGACTCTGTGCTTCCGGGTCCACATCGTACAATCCTGGCAGATCCAGATACGAGTAGTCCTTCGATACGAAGTCTTCGACGTGACCTCGAATGCCTTGGAGACGACCGATTCGTTTGCTTGTCACTTGGTTGTCGTCGGGCCCTTCGGGCGTATCGTCACTCATCGCTCGTTCTCCAGTTCCTGAAGTAATTCGTCGATGTATTCCAGCGCACTCGAATCGCCTTGTTCGACCATCTCGGAGAAGAATTCCCAGTATGGTGTCTCGTCAACGCCGGGGGCAACTGACTCGTTGACGGATGTCAGGAACGTGTCGAACTGCGATAGGACTTCCTCTATTTCGTCGTCATCGCCATCAAAAGCGTTCGAGAGCCAGCCTCGCAATTCAATCCTGTTGTTATCGAAGCACTGCCGAAGATACTCGACGTCTGGACCATTAGAATACGACCCCTGAAACGCTCGTTTTGCATCAATCGTCTCGGAGATATTGAAGTAATCCATAATCGCGGCGGTCATATGTTCAGCACGGATGAAACGATTGTTCTCGTCGAGCGGAATTTTGAGATGGTCGTCGCGGGGCTCGCTGAGGTAGTTTGAGTGGTGGAAATAGTACGAATCAGTGGGTGTCGACCCGAGCACGACAACGGTTATTGGTTCGTCCGCAGCATCGCGCCCACCTCGTCCTTTCCGCTGTAAGAATCCGGGGACGCTCCTCGGTGCCCGGTACTGAAAAGTCCCAATGATGCTCGCGTGATCGAATCCTACCTCTAACGCACTAGTTGTAATGAGCTGGTCCCAATCGTCACCCACTGGCCTCTCGGACCCTGCGATTTTTGTATTGCCGCTGCGGTGGATGGCGACAGTCATATCTTCGAGGTCCAGTTCCCGGTCCCGCATCGTCCACCAGCATTCGCCATCCTGATAGACCGGGCAGGGATTGATGTTCTCGTTCGGGACGACCGACTCACACACGGCATCTTCGTCGTACTCGTCGTCTGTCGCACCGCGGAACAGGTTCCGCGGACAGTCCGGATTGTTGCCGCGCTCGCCCAGAATCGCGTCAGGAAAACGGTACTTGAATAATCCTTCCTCTTCGGCTTCCTGAACGTATCCCCCGAGACGGCTTACCGAGTCAATCGAGTCGACGAACCCGAGAACGCGGTCCTTGTTCACATTGAGTCCCTCTCGGCTGCCCGCCCGTTCTTTCCGCATTGTGTGGAAGAAGCCGAACGCGATTTGAATCATACACGAGAGGTTCGATGCGGTCGTCTTGCTCACGTTTTCCCACTCGTCCCGTGGTCTGTAGACAGAATCCCCGATGGGAACGACCACATCGCGTGGATCAGTCGCTTTTACGAACACGAAGTGTTCGCGGCTGGTCGTGTCCTTCTCGTCCTCAGTCGGACTGATCTCTTCCGCCCGGTCGGTGTCGAAGATACGGCGGGTGAAGTCCTCGGCATTATTGATCGTCGCACTCGACGCGACAAGCGTCGGAGACTGGTTGCGTGCGCGTTGCTTGAGCCCTTGTTTGAACCGTCGCACGACGTTTGCGACGTTCATCCCCGCCTGATCAGTGTATATATGGACTTCATCAAGAACGAGGAATTTCGGGGGATAGGGAGAGTCCCAGAATGCGTCTCGACCGTACTGATCCATAAGTCGCCGATGAAGTGAGTTCTGCGTCGTGACGATTACATCAGCCGGTTTGGATCGGTCGACCGAGGCGTACCTGATCGTATGCTCTGGCGAACGCTCACACCGGAAATATGGCTTCTTGAATTCATCCACGACTTCCAGCGTTCCATCACAGTGCGGACACGGGAGCGTCACGTCTCCCCGCGACCCGTGCTGGATACTGAGTGTCAGCGGTGCCTCTTCGAAGGTAGCATCCAGACTACCCTCGATACGGTTGAGTTCCGTGATGTAGTCGAAAGCTCGCTCAAACTGGTTGTCACAGAGGTCGGTTCGCGGATACGTCAGAACGGCTTTGTTACTACTAATGCCTGCCTTGGAAGCAGTCAAACAATAGGCCAGCGTTGGGAACATAAACGCTTCCGTCTTACCACCGCCAGTACTCGCTGTCACCACGTGGGAGAGTGAATCCAGTCCCGACCGGTCGGTCACGGAATTCAAATAAAGAGCTACGAACGTCCGTGCCTGAAACGCTGCCAGCGAATCAAACTCTTCGGGAAGACCCTCTTCGAAAAACCGACTCATCGTCGTCATCGTCTCTTTGACGAGATCCTCCCATCCACCACCGACCTTATCATCCAGTTCCCACGCTGGATTTGTGTCTTCAGCGGATACCTGGTCGTTGATCTTCCGTATCGGCGTCTGGAAGTCCCGTGCCTTCGCTCTATCCTTCCCCATTATCGGTTGCTCGCGGTCTGCCGACGCGAGTTTGACCATCTTAACTAGATTCGGGGTGAACTGGTAGTCAGTCTGGTCAGTAAGCCGCTGACGCATAAGTGCAAAGTAGCGCGCCATTTCTGCGACGTGGCTCCGCACCTGCTGTCGGTTGTACACGTAGAGGAGTTCGCCGTCATTGACCAACTGTTCCACGAGTCGCTTGAAAACGGCACGCGCGATCCGCTCTCTCCCGCACTCCAATGTATCAACCAGGAGCCCATCTGATCGTAGAACCGATTCCGTGAACGCACTCTCCTCGTTACAATGTTTGTCGACCAATACGTCGAAGATATCCTTCAGAGATGCAGCCGCATCGTAGTTCCCTGCGTTGATCTGTCGGCGGCACGAATCAGTCACTTCGGAGACAAGATCTTCTTGTACCCGCTCGTAGACCATTTCAGTCTCTACGAAGGTCGTCCACGCTCTATTGAGCGTTTCGAGATCGACGGGTTTGTGATCAGTACTCATTTGCCGAATTCAACGTGTACATCGGCCACGTTTCCAGCCTGATACAGTTGCGACAGTTCCTCAATTATCGCGTCTACAGTATAGTCCGTCGCCTCTGCGGTCCTGACAACACTTCCATCGTGCTCGACAAGCAGCTGTTCAAGCCGCTTCGCCTCTGATAGCTCGGCTTTCGAGGTGATTTCGTTACCGAGTTCATCCAGTAACTTCTCTCCATCACCCGCTTTTTTACACGCTGCGACATCACAGTCGACAATGAAGTCTCCTTCCTGGATTGTTTCTGCCAGAGTATCGGCCAACCGTTGGTCTGCGGCCGCCTGTGCGACAAGATCGGACATCCTCAAGCAATCATCAAGAAGAGGTCGTGTCGTCTGCTCGGGAGAGGGCACATTGTCACTCTGAAGTCTCTCTTCAACTTCATCGATTTCCGACTTGATCTCCTCTAAATCGTCACGATAGGCCATCCGATCGTCGTTTTCCTCTCCGAGCATCGCCAGTGATTCGTGGATTCCATCAAGCAGCTTGGATACAATATCGAGATGGACCCGTGCGTGCGTGCGCTCAGGAATCGGGAGTGACTCGTCTAATTCTCGTATCCGCGGTTCTATAGATCTCGGTGATACCCGGTCGTGCTGAAGTACTTGCGCGTATCGTTCGTTCTCAATCAATGTTTCCAGCATCGAACACTGTTGCTGTAACGTATCGAGGGATGGTGACGTATCAGGAGACAACCCGTTCTCCTGGATCTGATCTGCGATTATTGAGAGAGTCGTACAGACACGTTCAGTCGCCGCCTCCGCGATCGTGCGCTGTCGCTCGCGGAATGCGTCAATAACCCCTGCTAGAGTCGTGACACGCCGGGCAGTCTGTTCGGCGGTTCGTATGTCCTGCTCGGAAACTTCGAGCTTTTTATTAAGATCATCGAGTTCCCGGTCCAAATCCCCGATGGATTGTATGACCCAATCAGGGATTGATTCCGTCCTCTCCAACTGCGAATACGTATCACGTACTGTCGAAAGTTGGTCGCGTGTATCTTCAAGAAGCCGCTCAAATTTCCTTACTGTTGAAGAGGTATGACCCATCCGTGATAACAAACTGATAGAATACGGTCGTATTAAAATTAGGGACCGATGCCGGAAGCCCTCAACAGAGTGCTCAACAGTAAACCAAAGAACAGGTATTCAAATGAAGTACTCACAAATTTAATACGCCGAAACGATATAATTTCAGACGGCGCACTATGCGCCTACGGTGATAACCGAACTGAATTCAGCCGGTCGGGCTGTTCACGGATGGTCAGAATCCGTGAATAAGTGGTCGGCTGGCGTCTCGGCCTAACCACCCGAGACACGCCAGTCCTCACGGACTGGCATTCGATCGCCGAAAAATAATCACGTGTTTCTAGTTTAAGTACCACGATACCCATCGGCAGAGTAGAATACGGATACGAGAAGGACCGGGACCACAGATTTATAGCACCGCTGTCAGAACAAGTACACAGAGGTATGCGCGGACCAAAATCTGCGCCCGCCGAGTGCCGGGGAGACCCTCCGGCCACCGTGGCGGTACCACGGTTATCACCGTACACCAATGCAGGCAAAACCACGCTCTTCGGCCGCCGTATCGCCCACAGAACAGAGCAAGTACCGTCCAACGACTGCCCAGCAACCGACAGAAAACGCAACAAACGAGCATCGTCGCTGTCCTGGTTGTGAGTCAATAATCGAGTCGGTGAATGTGACGGAAGCCGTTTGTCCGGAGTGTCATATCGTCGTATCTGAGGAACCAATATCAACGGCCCCGCGGCCGCGCTACGAAGACAGTGGGAGTGACTCGAAGGCCCAAGCAGGAAGTCGGGTCACACATCTGTACGCTGATCGGGGTCTCGGGGTGGGTATCACGGCAAACGTGACTACAGATGAAAATGGCACGCCGCTTTCAGCGACACAGCGTCGGGTAGCACGCCGGAAACCGTGGACCACCCGTCGAACACAGCAGGAGACTAGACTCGACGCCGCTCTGAGCGAGATACGTCGGATGGGCACGGAATACGACATCCCGGATGTCGAACTTGAATACGCGGCCCGTCTCTATCGTAAGGCCCATACTGCGGGGTTGGTCGCTGGACGGTCTGCGAACGGATTCGCAACCGCCTGTCTTCTCGTAGCGGTCCGAAAGAGTCCGCTACAACTCCCCGTTTCCCTGAGAGAACTCGAAGAAGTGGCTCGGGCCACAGAAGACCAGATTAAGACGGCACGTGGGGTACTTGAGGTCCGTATGGAGATCGAGATTCCGCCATTAGAACCACAGGATCTCATTCCGAAGGTTACGTCGGAACTTAATATCGGTGTGCCTGTTGAACAGTGCGCCAAAACGCTTCTCAGAGCGTTCCGGGCAGATGACGAGACCGACTGTCACGGGTTTTCCCCGCGTACGCTCACAGGTGCTGCTCTCCACGCGGCATACGATACCGTGGACTGTGATAATCGTCCAACGCTGTCGCAGTTGTCTGATACCCTTCGTGTCTCGGCAAGTACAATCAGCCAGCGAAAGCGCTATTTGCTTCAGTACACGGGGATATGCGAATGAGTGGGGATCCGGCATCAGGACCGACAGTGTACGTTTCACTGGTAGTTGAGCCTACTCAAGAGGCGGTTATGTCCAGACTGCTTTCCGATGCTGTGTCAATAAAGGGTGGAAGAAATGCTCTGACAACTGACGGCACAGCAGGATGTCAATATCGATATAACGCGATGTTAGCGTATAACGACAACTGGCCCGCCGACTACGCACAGAAGCACGTACCAGTGACGAGAACGGGAGAACGAGCGTGGGATCAACCACTAGGGGACTGGAGCAGGCATATCCGATGGACAACAATACAATCGAACGGCAAAACTGGGATAACCCGAGGATGACCGATTCAGATACGCCAGACTGGTACGGATCAATCACGAACAACGGACAGTTGCCGGCGTTTGCCGAGTTTATCAACTCCGACATCCCGACCGTGGTCGTCCGAGAACCGCAGCTGCAGGCCAGAGACCAGCATGCCCGGGCACAACTGCGTTCTGTGCCGCTATTTCAGATATTCGGATTCGATACCGTGCTCCACACGGACGTGTGGGATAATCAGTATAGACTTGTGGATTACGACCACGTCTCGACCGACGATGTCGATCCTTCAGAGGTATCATTTCCTCTACTACACGTTGTCACACAGGAAGGAATCGACGAATATGGCGAGGAAACGGTAGTTCGGCAACTTGTCAAACGGTCGCTCGACGAGGAGGCACGGTATGTTTTAGTAACGGATACGGCTGCTCCGAAAACGCCGACATACACGATGAAACCGGGAAAGTCCATCGTAGATGAATTCGGAGATATTGCGGTCCGGGATTACGAGCACCTGTCGAGCGAGTTCCTCGAAAATCATCTTGATTCCCACGTGCCGGTCGTGGATACGCGGAACATATTCTTCCACGCGGCATCGACGATTCATCATCGTCAGGGCGCTCCGGCAGGGTCGATAGACGACCTCTTCGATTACACCGAGGCACCGCCAGACAGCCCCGTGTGGGAGTCCATACGATACTTTGTCAGGCACGATTTAGAGAACGTTCTGGACAACTATTCTGAACGGATTCGAGAAGCACTGCGATCCTGGACTGAGCGTGGCGATACCCAACGTGTGGCAAATCACATCTTGGAAGCGCTCCAGATCTGCGAGTACGACCCGAAGATGCTTGAACAATACCGACAGCGTTCCCCAAACCACCGATGACAGCAGACAACTACCGATACGCCGACCTCAAACCCGATGCAACGCTCGTTAATTACAATGCCGTACGGCCAGCCGAACTAAAACTGATCTACCAGGCAATATCGGAAGCAGTCGCAGGACCAATAAATTTCAAACAACTCGAACGGATGTTTACCCTTGATGATAGCAATCATCTAGACCGGTGTGTGCGGTTTTTACATACGGTTGATTTTCTTGAACGGCCCGAAGAACGCGTAGTTGAGCAGATCAACGACGACGTTTTTCCGGAGTTATCATTCGAGGCGAAATTATTACATCACCTGCGGCAGCAGGAGCGCCCACAAGATCACCTAGCGCGAACGCAGGATGTCGCCTTCGAGAAAGCTTCGAGGACACTAGAACGAGATCTCCTACAGACGTATCTCAACAGAGATCTTGATTACATCAACTGGAATGATGTGAAAGTCAATATGTGGTACCGACTCTACGAGGGTATCGGTGTGCTGACATACATTGACTCACGCGAGCTCGTGTTGAGTCCGGCCAGAGCACTGCTGTACGAATTACTGGAGACGTTCGAGCGTACGGAAGACTCGAACGATTTCGGAGAAGCAGTAGCTTGGATAGAGGAGTACTTTATGTCTGTTTTAGCCGATAGACCGGGGACGCCACAACTACACCAGGGTGTCGCAGACACTCTCCAGAATCTGCTTGATGACGGGGTTGTGGATGTGCGCGGTATGGCAGACGCACAGAACGAAGTGAAACTCCCATCGACTCATTCTAGAACTGAGGAACCTGTAATCAAGGAGTTCCATCTTCACGGCCTACCCGCGAGTAATAAGCCAAGTTATCGATATCCATACGATCGTTTCACGGAGGTAAATGTATGACTCGAATGTCCGTTGACTGGGATGACGAGATCGTTCGACGGTATCTGACCCCTGAGTCCCATCAGAAGTCGAGGCCCGAATTCGAGCGCACCCACATCGACATCAATAAAATCAAAAGCGAGTATTTGTTCCCGCATCCAACGAACGACGAGTTCGTTACGCAAGAAGAGTTCCGTGACGCTATTCTGAAATCTAACGTCAGAGACGACAACCGGATCTTTATTCTCCGCGGAGAAACCGGTAGCGGCAAGAGCCAACTGTGTCAGTGGCTGGAATATCAGATCGGCCGCAGCAACGACACTGGCGAGGACGAGACGCACATCGCACTTCACGTCTCACGCAGTCAGACACGTATCGAGGATATTGTTGATATCCTTACCGAACCGATTGATATGGATATCCAAGTCGGGAATGTTGAGGACCTGAACCCCGGAAAGGTTGCGGATGCGATGATCGCAAATCTCGATGCGTATGCGCCGACGGTATTCCAGGAACTGTCGGAAGATGAGGTCCACGACTTGATTGAGGACCGATCGGGAACTGACCTGCGGGGCATCCTTACGGAGAATATTGAGGCATACCAGGAAGCCGTCGCTGGGGATGGTGACGACGAGATTCCGGATCTTATCGACGATGATGACTATCGGGATCTTGCCCTGAGTGCGTTCAATCGAACAACCGGTAAGGATACAATCTATCCGAGTCTCCTTGGTTTTCTTCATGACGAACTCTCAAGTAAACTCAATGTCGGGAACTTCCAAGAGAAACTGGAGCGGATCTCTGATGAATACGTCGAAGCGGGCCTCAGACCGGTGCTTATCTGCGAGGACCTCACGACGTTCAGTGTCCTGAAAGAACAGCTGCTGGACCACATCTTCCAACTCGATAGCGGCCACTATGATGTCGTCCTCGGATGGACGACTGGATGGGAGAAAGATAGTCTAGACAAAGCGCTCGGGACGAGCGAAAACACCTACACGTATATGAAAGACCGTGCTGAGGGGTATCTCAGTACGACCGACGAAACAGGTCAGGCGTACTTCCTCACTGAAGATGTCACTGTCGAGCTCGCTCGGAAGTACGTCTCGGTCATCCGAGAAGAGTCGAATGAAACACTAGATATAGGTATTGATGAAGACGACTTCGACGGACTATACCCGTTCAATGCAGAATTCGTCCGCCGTGCTTACGAACATCTCGTTCAGGATGGTAACGAGCGGCGCACGCCACGGTTGCTGCTCATCCGTATCATCCGAGAGTGCTTGACTTCGAGAGCCCCACCGTTCGAATCGATCGATGGTAATCCCTATGTCAAGCAGTTCCCAACGCCTGTCTCTCTCGACCTTCCAGCCGATGTTCAGAATTTAGCGAAGTGGTACGGCATCCCGACGGCAGAACAAAATATCGAACTGCCACGTGGCATCTTCGAGATCTTCGATGTCACGGTTCCGGACGGTGTGTTGGCCGACGATGATCCGGTGGTTCTCGGCGGAAAGGGAGGGGGTCCTCAGCGGGAGTTCCGACTTGAACAAGTTGGTGGAACGATAGAACCAGGAGCGACTATCTCGATTGAAACGACGCTCAATGGTCGCCCCGAAGCGGACGCCGATATTGAACTCGATGGGGGATCAGTCGGGTTTACCGACGATGACGGCCGGTACGACTTGGTCTTACCAAACGAGGAAGGTGAAGTGACCATTACAGCCCGGAAAGCAGACCTCTCAGATTCACAGACGTTCAGTGTCGGGACGGACTCACTGAATCTCTCACCGAATCCTTCCCGTCCGGACGAGGGTGAAGAGGTAACGATAACTGCCCGATTCAATGGTGAACCAATCAGTGATGTCCCCCTGTATAAAGATGATGAGCAGGCCGGGAAAACCGATGCTGACGGGCAATTAACGGTTGTAGCCGATAAGACGCCTGAGATGACGATCCGTGGAGAAATTGACGGTGTCGAGGATGAGGTGACGGTACAGGTTCTCACCGCGGGCGGGAATTATCCCGTCGAAGTAACGGTCACTCCCGATGAAGTCGACCAGCAACGGTTTGAGTATGAGCAGTGGCTCAAGACTGGTGACGAGTATCCGAGTTCAGACACGCTGAGAGAGGGTGCGGTTACTGTTCTTGAAAAGTGGCACGACCCGACTCGCCTTGCGAACGCCAATGCATCGGCAACGGGTGTCGCTGGCATTTATTATGCCCGTGGGTCCGAAACTCCGGTGTCGATACAATCGGTGAACGAGCGACAGGGATTGAGTATTGAACTCCCGTTCGGAACTGAACACAACGATATCTATGAACCGCTGCTTTGGTGCGGCCTGAGTGAAAACGATGCGCTTCCCAGCGAGGAGCAGTACGAATTGAATTATGATTTGTTGCGCGGATGGGTTGACGATAACGTCGCGGAATTCCGGTCGGCGATGCGGGACGATATCGAATCTTGTCTTCCAGACGACTGGACCATCGAACAGTTCATCATCGTGGCGCAGTACCTCTTACACAACGCCTCTCGCGGAACCACAGAGCTCTCACGACAATTGGTTTTCGAAGAATTCGAGACATCTGAGGAGTATGCCAACCCAGTCCGAGAGCGCTTCGCAGACAGCCACGCATACCGCGAATCCTATAACAACCTCACGAAATCAAGTAGTCACCCAAGTGACCTGGCAGAGGGATTCTTTAAACTGAAAGAGAACTTTGTGGACGAACAGCGTCTCTCAGACGCATACGGGGTAGTCAAAGCGAACCTTGAAACCTATGTTACAGAGGCAATGTACATCGACGACGACTTGGCCGATGCCTACCGTATCGGGAATTACCGGTCGGATGCGACGATACGCCTCAACTCTCTTCTCAAGCGGGTCAGGGAGTATGCCCAGGAACTGAATTCCTTGGGAGGGGACGATGTTGAGCACATCATTGAGGCGGTCGATCAGATCGATACTTGGTTCGACGAGAGTCACAACGTTCCTCAACTACGAGAACTGTACGAGGACCTCTATGAGGCGGTCGGAACGCTCGACGTGAATATAAAAGAGCGGTGGGAGAAACAAAAAGAACGACTTGAAACAGGAGATGAGATCCGCTTTGCGGCTTTTCAGTCCGATATTGAGACGTTCCGGAGCGTACAGTCGGCTACTGGCCCGGAGTTACTCGAGCTGCTCCATCGTTTTGAGGAAAGCCGGAACGAGCGTGTCGAGTGGGAAATATACGAGGCTATCGACGAGATGATTACGGCAGCAGAAGGCGTTGAGGTTCCGGACACAACCTATGTGCTTGAAGAGGAAGTCAAGCGTTCCGATGAGATGACTAAGTTGATACAGACGAATGCGACCGTTGAAGAAAATATCGGGGGTGGAAATTGATGTCCCAGTCAGGCGATTCACTCGCATCGAGAGTGAACGAAATCAGTACGAAGGCCGCGGAATATGAAACTGCGGACAACTTCGAGGCGAAAAAACAGCGCTACCTCGGAAAATTGGACTCAGTAGAGGACGCGCTCGATAGACTCAATCGTCGAGTCCAGCGGATGGAGTTCCTCGCAACCATTCTCGTTGATGTGGTTGAGGGCAAGGACGAGGTTCCCGGAACCGTTGAGGATGCGAGACGACAGAGTCGATCCGTCGTCGATTATGATAAAGACTGGTATTACCAGCAGGTTGATGCGGATTCAATCGGCGACTACGAACAGAAAGTTCAGCAGGCGCAGAAGAAAGTCAAAGAAGCAACAAATCAACTCGAAAACGAACTGGATGACGTGGAGCAGCGTTGGCAAAATAAACTGAACGCCGCTCGAAACGTTCAGAAGTTGTTCGGGCACTCATCTGATAAAGCGCGGATGTTCAACGAGATTGAAGCCTTTGTCGAACGTCGGATGAAAGATGATTCGGAGTCGATCTCGTCGCTGCGCTCCGAATGGAGCGGACTTCAAAAGCAGTGGAATAAAAGCGGAATGGATTGGCAGACCTTTCAGAGAGAAAATAATTTATCTGATAAGACTATTGATATTCTTCAAAGGCTGGCAGAGGGACGGAGTATTCAACTCAGAAAACTCGACGGAGACATCGCTAAAGAATTGCTGTCGGTGGATGAGCTTCGGGACGTGGTGAAAATCAAGATCTGACTGATGGACAACCCAGCAAGACGCGCGGAGGCGATGGTCGAAGCGTACCGGAATCATTTCGTGGGCCGGGTTGGTCCGGCAGCCCGTAGCGTTGCGAACCGTTATCAGTGGACGCCCGACACTGAAGAGTCGGTTTTGGGAGTACGAGGACCGTATTTACAAGCGCTTGATATCCCTAACTGGAGCGAACAGTCGTGGGAGTCGTTCTGTCGGAGTCAAAATATTAATCCACTCATCAGGACAGCATTCAGCGATCTCGGATTCCGTCGTCTCTATCGGTTCCAGGAGCGAACAGTCGAGACTGTCAAGCGTGGTGAGGACACGGTCGTCACTGCTGCGACTGGCCGCGGGAAGACGGAAGCGTGGTTGGTTCCGATTTTGGACAGGATTCTCGATATGAAACGCGAGGATGCTGAGTCAACCGTCAAAGCAATGTTAATTTACCCGACAAAGGCGCTTGCACAAGACCAGTTCAAGCGCCTTGTCCAGTATCTTTATCTCATCAATGAGAAGTGGCCATCCTCAGAGCAGATCACCATCGGCATCTATGACGGTGACACACCGACGAACGTTGGGTCGAAAGCACAGGGCTACCTACAGTCCTCATTCAAATACTTCGACTGTCCCGGCCGGAACGAGGATCTTGAGAAGTGTCGTAACTGTGGGCAAGGAGTTCGCATTCATCACGCCGGACAACGCTACGAACTACAACCAGAGAAGCGCAAGTGCGTTGATGACGTGCCGTTAGATTTCATTCGCCTCACCAAGAACCAGATCCTCACCCAGGGCGTGGATATCCTTCTCACGAACCCCGACACAATCAACCGAAAACTCATCAATATTAATGCACCTGACGAGCACGAAGCATTCATTTACGAACCCGAGTTTCTTGTTTTCGACGAAGTTCACACGTATGACGGTCTGTTTGGCAGTTACACTGCGACGCTGACCAAGCGCCTTCGGGCCCTTCGGGCGGAGCGAGACTGCGATGATCTACAGGTGATAGCGAGCTCGGCGACTGTCGATAACGACGTGGAACTCTTTCGGAAAGTTAGTGATGCACAATCGATTACGCACGTCGATGAAGAACCCCGGACACTGAACCCCGATTCGGTTAGTGAGGTTCCGAACGCTATGGTAGCAACCGAATTGACCGATACCGATCTGCTGGCCTTCGCCCGCAACGAACGGACACCTTCCCTTCTTTCCAACGTCGAGTTTGATGTTGATCCCGAGAAGTTTGATAATGAACGACTCCGGGAACTCCTACAGGACACACTATTCGACCATTTCACTGAGGCGACGGACGATCCGGTCGTCAACACCGTCCAGCATCTACACAGGGAGTTAGCTGAAAACCCTCAAACATACGACGATGTGCTGGAGTTTCTACAATCTGAATTTGGACTTGAACCAGGGGAAGCGGAGACAGTCCTCAAGAACTTTCAGACCCTCGGGACTTTCTCAGGTCTGCTGGAGAATAGAACGCACCTGTTCTCTTGGCCCATCGACGGATTCTACGGTTGTATGTCGTGTGATGCGGTATATCGCTCGCCACGTGAGTCTTGTACGAAATGTGGTTTCGATTTCGTCACCCGAACGGCGTATTGCCGCGGGTGCGACGACGAAGCGCTGATTGCGTGGTACTGTCCGGAATGTGAACAACTCGAACCGTACCAACCGTCCGATGAGGGCGAGCAGACGTTCGAAAACGATCACTACTGTCAACGCTGTCGTCACGCCCGTGATGAACTTATTCGGTCGCTTCGAGTGACATTTCATCCACATCTCGAATGTCAGGAGTGCGGATATGTTACCGAACGATCTTCGAGACAGGAGTGCGAGCAATGCGGGACCGATATGGTCCACACCGATACGGAAACGCTCTCGTGTCCGAACCCGGAATGTGGAGCGACTCAACCGTACGAAAGCGGGTGCCCTGTCTGTCAGGGCCAGCAACGACCGGTCACCGGATCTGGCGAAGTGGATTGCCACAACTGTGGGCAAACTCACGACGCTGGTACCGGGAAAGTCTGTGAGTGTGGAACGCCTGTGAGTCAAACCCGTTTCCTGCCGTGGGTTTGTCGTAACGGTGACTGTGACCGGACCTACTTCGATCAGCCACCGGATTCGTGCGATTGCGGATCATCCCACACGTTCGCAAAGGCAGGACTGTTCGAGGTGTTCGTTGATACGTACTGTGAGGACTGCGAGACATCATTCCTTGCTGAACGGACCTGTGACTGTGCTGGAGATTTCCGCGTTCGAGAAGGCGCATTCCAAAGGTTTCAGACGTTCGAACCGGACGGCACGATTCGGTCTGTGAGCAGTTTCCGGCCCGTAGCACCCTGTACACATCAGTCACTTCGCTACGACCCGGATCGACGCTATGACGAACTGATTCGGGGGCCTGGAAACGTTGCTGTCACAACGTCACAATATCTGCTTCGCAAAGTCTCAGAAGACGAGGGATTCGAATCGGCTAAACTCCTTTCGTTTGCTGACTCACACCGCGATATGAAAGAAATCGACCGTGACTTCAGTGAACCCGAGGTCGGAACCCTGCTTGATCAGTGTCTACTTGAAGCAGTTCGGGAATCAGCAACAACCTGGCCGACACTCGACGCAGTACTCGACGCTGCAGTGGAACGAATCGACGCGCTTCACGATATACTCGCGCCACCAAATGATATTCAGAACCTCACCTTCGATCTACGTTCGGAATTGATTGGAACGGCCCGCCGGCATATGGACACTGAAGAGGCTATCCGTGACCGATTGCGTCGACGAGCGATCCCGCACCGCTACAGCCCTCGTTATCGAGAATACAGCGGGTCGTTGGTCAGTGATGGTATCCTCGATGTGAGAGTGGTACCGGAAGTACACGACGCAATCTCAAAGCACGAACAGGCAGTCCTTCGTGGGCTCGTTGATGCCGGGAACGACGCTCCAATAGACGAGATTTCTGAAACGGATGGCACTGCCATCGATCGACTGGAAGAGAGAGGTATTCTGAACGTTGAGGGAGATTATGTCTATTTCAACCCGAGTGTAGTTGAACTTACTCAGGCAGGCGAGGATGATCACCTTCGCTATAATCCGAACAATCGGAGTATCGAACCTACGCTCAATGCGCAGTACGGGCTTCGATCGGAATCATCAGTCCCGTTCGATACTACGATCGACGACTTGGCGGCACCCACGCACCCACGATTCACGGCACGGGCTTATCGAGCACTCTACTCGGAGACTCGCATCCTTTTGAGCCGAGTGTACCACGGTATGACGGATAAGCGCGAACGCCGTGAACTGGAGTATCTCTTCAGGGAAGGCAACTACCCGCATTTTCTTTCGTCGGGACCGACTATGGAACTCGGTGTCGATATCGGAGCACTTGATGCGTTGTTGCTCTACGGAACCCCGCCCAATATGAACGCGTATCTTCAACGGATTGGTCGTGCTGGCCGGAGTTCGAACGCCTCATTGGTCCACTCAGTAAGTCAACGCAACCCCATTGACTATTATTATTATGACCAGCCAGAGGATCTGATGGCTGCAGACCCACAGCCGGTGCCGCTTAAGGAACATAACCGCGAGGTGTTGCGCATCTCGCTGACGTGGGCCGTGTTCGACTACATCGCCGCGAACTTCGTCATTCCGTGGGATGTCGAGCGATATGGGCGGTACAAAGACGTGTCCGGCGGCCACACGTTTCATCCGCGTCAGCCATCTCCTGAGGATGACGCGGCAAAACTGACGCACGTGATGTCGGCGCGGACGAAGGCGCTCGACCTCGATACTGATCACTCACAATTTAGTGAACTTGCGACGATTGTACACGACTACCGTTCCGATATCGAGAATCATCTTAAATCACTGCTTGAATACCAGTTTTGTCCGCTGTGTAGCCGGAAATACAACCGCGAGGAAGCCGTCAACCACTGTAGAGAGGACGGTTGTGACGGGAGAATAAAAGACGCAGGTGATGAGTTTGGTGATCTCGTAAAGGAAGCCGTCGACGAGTTCGCAGAGAGATATCTGGAGAGCTATACTGGGTATATCGATAATATTGATGAAGAGTTGACGTCAGTGACCCGACAAACACGGGAAATCAAACGTGACAGGCGTCGAGCATCATCCGATCAGGAAGCGCAACAACTCCGAGAGGAACACGAGACGCTGATTGATAGGAAGTCGGCACTCAAAGAGCAGAAACAGCGTGTCCAGGGGCTCTCGTACGTCGATTTCCTGCGTGAGTCGCGTCAGAGTCGCTACGCTTTCGATATGCGAACGGTCGCCGAGAGCGTCTCCGTATCGTTAGTTGACAGTGACGGTGACGAGTACACGACACGGACACTCGGCGACGACGATGGACGGAATATTCAGATAGCCATCAGTGAACTACATCCCGGTGCGGCGTACCTCGATGGTGGAGATACGTATGTTGTCTCGCATCTTACCACGGACGATTTCGAATCCTCAGAACTTCGAAAACGAGTTGAGGATGCTGAATCCGCAGAACTATTAGAGAAGTACGTTTGTCCGGGTTGCTGGGAAGCGTACGAATCCCCAGATGTAATATGCGAATGTGGAGCCGACACACCGCCGAAACGACAGCGCCTGGTCTCACCAGATAGCGTGACGGCCCACCGATCAGACCTTCTGTTCTCCAACGGAGCACATACTGCCCGGGAGATGTACAAGGAGGCCGACACTGACGTTCAGAACACGTATGCTAAGCGTGAAACTTCTGTTCTCTCGTTTGATGTCGAAGAGACCT